>NZ_AEJZ01000014.1:0-24191 GCF_000208525.1 Escherichia sp. TW14182 | reverse complement strand
TATTAAATTCAGCATGTTATAAAAAACAACATCAATAGGGAAATATACTTTCGGAAAATATTTATATTAATATTTTATATAAATAGAGTAATGCATCCACAGAAAGAATACATTGTTCTATTTATACTCTGAAATAGGAAAAGGGAGAAACTCACGTCCCTCCCCTTCATTTTCTTACAATGATATTTTTAGACGTGAACCTCGCGCAACACCTTCTGCCCTGGCTGGCGAATAGTCGTAGAAAGTGCAAGAGACAGAATCAGCAGGGCGAAAATCACGTAGAAGGTCACATAGAAACCACCAAACAGTGAGGCGATAATCGAGCCGCAAATGCTGCCGATACCGAAACCGAGGTAAATTACACCGTAGTTTTTCGCCAGATTATTAAGTCCAAAGAACTCGCTGACCAGTGACGGGAACACCGTGATTGTGCCGCCGAAGTTAAACGCCACGCAGGCAATCGCCGCGAAGAACGTTAACGCATTGAGTGGAGCGAACAGCAGTGCCGCCATGCCCACCAGCGAAACCACCTGTCCAATGGTGATGACCCGAATACGGGCGATTTTGTCAGACAGAATACCCAGAACCAGACGACCTGAAAGGTTAGCAATTGAAATGACCGTCACTGCGTTGGCTGCGGAAATTGCATCAAGATGCGCCAGACTCTGCGCGATATCTTTCGCCACCCCAATAACATACAGGCCACTCATGCAGGCAGTCAGGAACATTACCGCCAGCATCCAGTACTGCGGTTTTCGCATTGACTCTGCCAGTGTGAAATCATTTTCCACCACGCCATTATGGGTTTTGACTTCCTGTTTCGGCGCATCTTTCATTAAGGTCGCGCCAAAAACAATCATCACCAGCGCAATCGCGCCCCAAATTATAAAGGTTTTTTCCAGACCGACCGTTTCCAGCAGTTGCGTGTCGATAAATTTGAACCCCAGGCTACCCAGACCATAGGAACCAATGGCGAATGCGGAGATCAAACCTTTACGTTCCGGGAACCACTTCACGCAGTTAGAGAGCGTCAGCAAGTAACCCGCGCCATCTGCCAGACCGACCAGCACACCGGCACTCAGCCACAGCATCATCAGGTTGTTGGAATGCGCGGTCAGGAAGAAGCCTAATCCCAGCAAAATACCGGAAGCCATAGTGACGCGTTTAACGCCAAAACGTTCCTGTAATTTTCCCGCGACAGAAGACGAAATTGCCAGTCCCAGACTCAACAGGCCAAAGGAGAAAGCCACCTGGCTTACCGGTGCATCCAGTTTGGCGGAAAGTGCACCGTTAAACAGGCTCCAGGTATAAACCGAACCCAGGGCGAACTGGGTAATAATAGTACCGATAAGCGTCAGCCAGCGCGTACGTTGATAGTTGGAAGGTGTCATGGCAGTGTTCCTGCATTAATAAAAAGGAAAGGTCTCTGCCGACAACCATATCGAAGTGCACTTTATGCCAGGGGAAAAACGGCATGAAATGCCATCAGAACGGAATGAAATGCCTTAGTTCAGGAATGAATGACGTGACAAATATTCACCACAATAATAATTGTGTCAGTTAGTACCCACTATCAACACAATGATTGTTATACGCGGGTTCAAATTGTAAATAACAAGTTAAAATCTGGCGCTAACGCCCATGCTATACAAATAATCATTATTATTGTTGCTGTTTTCTGCCTGAGATAACGCGGCATAAGCGGCAATATGTGGGTTAAGCAACATATCGGCTCCCACAGTCACATCAAGCCAATTGCCGTTCTGATTTGTCGCCGTCATGCGGCTCAGGCCTGATTGAGCCTTCCAGATATTCTCACCAAATTGCTGGTTATAGCTGATTTGCGCCCAGGGACGAAAATCACCAAGCCGGGAATCAACACGCCAGCCTAATGTACTGACGCTGGCATGCCATAACGGATCGGTCAACGTTGCATTGCTGTCGCCAAACTCGTTATACATCGAAATGGTCGTACCATCATAATGCAATGCGGCGACTGGGCCTGTTGTAACATGTTCATATAAAGGGAAATTCCAGCCCATACTCATACTGCTGGTCACATCGGCAGGCGTATCCTCCGCCAGATTGACTTCCAGTCCCAGCGCCCTTTGGCTACTTTGAATACGTTGCGACAAAATATCGTTGTAATCAGGTTGGTGATCACTATCCCAGGTATAACGCTCCGTAGTATGCCCAGGCTGCGTATCAACGATATATTCTTGTTGCCAGGCATAAGCTGTGTTGAGAAAAAGAGAACTGATTACAACGCTCGCCAGCAAACTTAACGTCCAGTGGCCACCGCATTTTTTTATGATCATTAACACGACTCCAGAAAAGAGCCGAATTCGGCAATATTATTGTCATTGTATGAAGGATATCGGGCATAGTAGCCCTGTATTAAATATTGACTTTTTCACCGATGCGTCAAGAAAAGCGGCTGAAATTTTTACGGTCTGGTATATAGCGAGGGAAAGTATGGAACGTTGCGGCTGGGTGAGTCAGGACCCACTTTATATTGCCTACCACGATAATGAGTGGGGCGTGCCTGAAACCGACAGTAAAAAACTGTTCGAAATGATCTGCCTTGAAGGACAACAGGCTGGGTTATCCTGGATTACCGTCCTCAAAAAACGTGAAAATTATCGCGCTTGTTTTCATCAGTTTGATCCCGTCAAGGTCGCGGCAATGCAGGAAGACGATATCGAAAGACTGGTACAGGATAC
Source organism: Escherichia sp. TW14182 (assembly GCF_000208525.1). Classification (NCBI taxonomy): domain Bacteria; kingdom Pseudomonadati; phylum Pseudomonadota; class Gammaproteobacteria; order Enterobacterales; family Enterobacteriaceae; genus Escherichia; species Escherichia sp. TW14182. The sequence continues at coordinate 21,468 of NZ_AEJZ01000014.1, read as the reverse complement.
CGGGATTATCCGCCATCGTGGAAAAATCCAGGCCATTATCGGCAATGCGCGCGCTTACCTGCAAATGGAGCAAAACGGCGAACCGTTTGCCGACTTTGTCTGGTCGTTCGTAAACCACCAGCCACAAGTGACACAAGCCAGAACATTGAGCGAAATCCCTACTTCAACGCCCGCCTCCGACGCGCTCTCCAAGGCTCTGAAAAAACGCGGCTTTAAGTTTGTTGGCACGACAATTTGTTACTCCTTTATGCAGGCATGTGGGCTGGTGAATGATCATGTGGTTAGCTGCTGTTGCCATCCGGGGAACAAATCATGATTCGGGAAGCACTGCTTTCGGAACTGCCCGCGATTCTGGAGTTATGGCTGGAAAGCACAAGCTGGGGACATCCCTTTATAGAAACAAGCTATTGGCGTGACTGCATTCCGCTGGTGCGTGATGCATATCTAGCCAACGCGCAAAACTGGGTGTGGGAAGACAATGGTGAATTTCTCGGTTTTGTCAGCATTATGGAGGGCCGGTTTCTGGCAGCGATGTTTGTCGCACCGAAGGCCATCAGACGCGGCATTGGTAAGGCGCTGATGCAACATGTACAGCAGCGCCATCCCCATTTGTTGCTGGAGGTTTATCAAAAAAACCAACCGGCGATAGATTTTTACCATGCGCAGGGGTTTCATATTGTCGACTGCGCATGGCAGGAGGAAACCCAACTCCCTACCTGGATTATGGATTGGCAGGCGGATCAAACGCCGTAAGCGACAGCTCCGGGCCATTATATTTTTCCAGCCATGCCAGCGCCGTGTTACCCGCACAGCCATTCCCCAGCCGCGAGCTGGGAAGGTCTTTAGTTAGCACGTTAACCGCACCATTTTTACAAATGCCGCCAGCAGATAAATCAAGATCTGGCCACGCGCCTTCGTGAATACAAATCACGCCAGGTTTAATACCTTCGCTAATGACGGCTCCGACAAGGATTTGTCCGCGCGAGTTCCACACCCGAACTGTATCGCCATCTTGTATACCCCGCGCCCGCGCATCTTCTGGGTGAATGGTGACAGGTTCACGATTTGCCACCGCATACAATTCGCGCAAGGAACTGTAATTCAGCTGACTGTGCAGACGATGTGCCGGGTGAGCAGAAAGTATCTGCAACTGTTCCGGTTCTGCATTGCCCTGCCATTCGTCCGGCTCCAGCCACATTGGATGCCCTGGGCAATCCGGATAAGCGTAATCGGCAATACGCTGTGAGAAGATTTCAATCTTGCCGCTGGCGGTTTTTAACGGATACGCCTGCGGATCGCGGCGAAAATCAGCGAAGCGAATAAACCGCTCGCTGTCTGGGTTTTCCGGCATCTCAATGAATTGGTTGGCTTCCCAGAACTCATCAAATGGTGGCAATTGTATCTGCTGACTTGCCCCACGCTGCCGGGCGACGTTATAAAACGTTTCCAGCCATTGCAACTCACTTTTCCCTTCTGTAAATCGCGCGTAGCCGCCCTTTTCCCACCGTTCGCTTAATTCAGCAAAAACATCAAAATCATTACGTGCTTCACCACGCGGTGGCACCACTTGTTTCATCGGCACCAGATGCTGATTGCTGTAATCTCCGGTCATGGTGAGATCATTACGCTCAAACGACGTGGTCGCAGGGAGAACGATATCAGCGTGTTTTGCCGCCGCCGTCCAGAAGCATTCGGAGATCACCACCAGCTCTGGTTTTTGCCAGGCGTGAATCAGACGATTGGTATCCTGATGGTGGGTAAAGTTGGCACCGCCCGCCCACCAGATAAAACGAATATCCGGGAAATGTCGGTTCATACCGTTGTGTTGATATGCGCCACCAGGGTTTTCCAGTGCTTCAACAATGCGGGCAACAGGGATTTTATCCACCGCATCGGTGCCGCCGGGCAAACTACTTTGCATGGAAGAGAGCACCGCAGCGCGGCGGGTCGGATTGCCGCCATTGGCAAAATGGTAAGAAAGGCCAAAGCCGCCGCCGGGTGTGCCGATTTGCCCCAACATTGCCGCCAGCGTGACGATCATCCAGTGTTTTTGCTCACCAAACTGTTGGCGCTGCATTCCCCATCCCGCCATCAGCATCGTAGTGTTTTGGTGGAAAATAGCCGCCAGCTCGCGAATCTTCTCGGGTGGAATGCCGCAAATCTCCGCCGCCCATTCGGCAGTTTTCGCTATTCCGTCTTTCTCGCCCAGCAAATAGGAGGCGAAGACGTCATAACCCGTGGTGCAACGCGCCAGAAACTCTTCGTCGTGCCAGTCATTTTCCACCAGCGTATGGGCGATCCCCAGCATTAGCGCAACATCCGTGCCCATATGGGGAGCTATCCACTCCATTTTATCGCCAAAGAAATCGACGGTTTCCGATCGCATTGGATCAATGCAGATCAGCTTTTTCCCGCTGTCACGCAATGCAGAAAAGTAAGAAAGCCCCTGCTCATCGGATGCATTCCACGCAATTTTCAGCGTATTGAGAGGGTTAGCACTCCACAATACCACGACATCACTATGTTCCAGCACCAGCGGCCAACTGGTTTGCTGTTGATAAACTTCGCTGCCCCCCACGACATACGGCATGATCGCCTGTGCCGCGCCGGTCGAATAATCCCCCAGATGCCCGGTATAACCGCCTGCCAGCGCCATATAGCGTTGTAATAAAGTTGACGCTTTATGCAAGACGCCATTTGAACGCCAGCCGTAGGAACCAGCAAAAATCGATGCTGGGCCATAAGCCTCACGAATACGTTTATGTTGATGGTGAATAAGATCCAGCGCCTCATCCCAACTCACGCGAACAAATTCATCCTGCCCACGAATGCCTTGCGGGTTTTCTGGTGACGCGAGAAAGCCTTTGCGCACCATTGGAAATCGTACCCGCGTATTGCTGTGAACCTGGTCGCGAACCGCGCTCTGCAAGGAGTTTTCCAGCTCTGTCGCTAACGCGCCACGCGAGTTAAAAACTGTTTCACCGTCGGTTTCAACCAGCATGGATCCCCAGTGGGCGGCAGTCAGAACGGAATAACGTGAGGATGAATTGGCCAAACCGAAGGCTCCTGAAAGGTTAGATGTATTGGGCAGTTAAATATTACTTACAAATTTCCGAGTATTCCCAGGAATAATCTTCATGTTCACACGGCATAATCTCCCGCCACGGCACTCGTGAACAAGAATAAAAAGGTTATTAAGGATTAACAATGAAGAAACGTGTTTATCTTATTGCTGCCGTCGTGAGCGGCGCTCTGGCGGTATCTGGCTGTACAACTAACCCTTACACCGGCGAACGTGAAGCAGGCAAATCTGCTATCGGCGCAGGTCTGGGCTCTCTCGTTGGCGCGGGTATTGGCGCGCTCTCTTCTTCGAAGAAAGATCGCGGTAAAGGCGCGCTGATTGGCGCAGCAGCAGGCGCGGCACTGGGCGGTGGCGTTGGTTATTATATGGATGTACAGGAAGCGAAGCTGCGTGACAAAATGCGCGGCACCGGCGTTAGCGTAACCCGCAGCGGGGACAACATTATCCTTAACATGCCGAACAATGTGACCTTTGACAGCAGCAGCGCGACCCTTAAACCGGCCGGTGCTAACACGCTGACTGGCGTGGCAATGGTGCTGAAAGAGTACCCAAAAACGGCAGTTAACGTGATTGGTTATACCGACAGCACGGGTGGTCACGACCTGAACATGCGTCTCTCCCAGCAGCGTGCGGATTCCGTTGCCAGCGCGTTGATCACCCAGGGTGTGGACGCCAGCCGCATCCGTACTCAGGGTCTTGGCCCGGCTAATCCGATCGCCAGCAACAGCACCGCTGAAGGTAAGGCGCAAAACCGCCGTGTAGAAATCACTTTAAGCCCGCTCTAATCCCTTTCATGCCGGGTGATGCAGAAATCACCTGGCATTCTTCAGTTTTCCTTCATCATATTTCAGGCTAAGGTGATCGCCTTATCAGTGAATGGAGAGAAGAATGAAGCCGTCCGTTATCCTCTACAAAGCCTTACCTGATGATCTACTGCAACGCCTGCAAGAGCATTTCACCGTTCACCAGGTAGCAGACCTCAATCCACAAACCATCGAACAAAACGCGGCGATTTTTGCCGAAGCTGAAGGTTTACTGGGTTCAAACGAGAATGTTGATGCCGCATTACTGGAAAAAATGCCAAAACTGCGTGCCACTTCAACTGTCTCCGTCGGCTATGACAATTTCGACGTCGATGCGCTTAACGCTCGAAAAATCCTGCTGATGCATACGCCAACCGTGTTAACGGAAACCGTCGCCGATACGCTGATGGCGCTGGTGCTGTGTACAGCGCGTCGGATTGTGGAAGTGGCGGAACGCGTAAAAGCTGGCGAATGGACCGCCAATATCGGCCCGGACTGGTACGGCGTTGACGTTCACCATAAAACACTGGGCATTGTCGGGATGGGACGGATCGGCATGGCCCTGGCACAGCGCGCGCACTTTGGCTTCAATATGCCAATTCTCTATAACGCGCGCCGCCACCATAAAGAAGCAGAGGAACGCTTTAACGCCCGCTACTGCGATCTGGATACGCTGTTACAAGAATCAGATTTCGTTTGCCTGATCCTGCCGCTAACTGAAGAAACTCATCACCTGTTTGGCGCAGAACAATTCGCCAAAATGAAATCCTCCGCCATTTTCATTAATGCAGGGCGTGGGCCGGTAGTTGACGAAAATGCACTGATTGCGGCGTTGCAGAAAGGGGAAATTCACGCCGCTGGTCTGGATGTCTTCGAACAAGAGCCATTGCCAGTAGATTCGCCGTTGCTCTCAATGACAAATGTCGTTGCAGTACCACATATTGGTTCAGCCACCCATGAGACGCGTTATGGCATGGCTGCCTGTGCCGTGGATAATTTGATTAATGCGTTGCAGGGGAAGGTTGAGAAGAACTGTGTGAATCCGCACGTCGCGGACTAAGCCGCGACTGCGTGGAGAAAAGCCCGATAACCGTTCGGGCTTTTACTCTTTATTGGGTTGCAGTGACTGCCGTGGTCCAGGCCTGATTAAACGCCTGATGCTGTGCCGGTAATGGCGCAATCAGTTTGTTATATTCACTCGCCTGCTGTGAAGTCGGGAACTGGATGCCATTCGCGACAAAGCTCACCTGAGTACCTTGTTGAGCAATGTAGTCCCCCACCATCACCAGTTGCTGCGTGAACGTTTGAGCCGCCGGAATCAGCGGTTGCAACGCATCAGCTGGGGTCGTCACTACTTTAGTGAATGCCTGATCAAAGACCGGTTTCAGGTCATCGGTCTGTTTTAGCGCAGAGTGCGCAGCATCGGCCTGCAACTTCGCATTTTGCAATTGTTGCGCCAGTACGCCAAGAGATCCGTTCATTTCACGCAGTGGACCACTTTGCGTGACGTAATCCTGTGGTACGCGAATCGCGTTAACGCTGTCTACAACCGGACGCAGACCGGAATCCATCGCCTGATTAACCTGTTGGGAATAGCCATACAGGATCGCGTAATCAGAGACAAAAGGACCAAACTGTTTTTTCTGATCGGCAGTCAGGGTTGGTAGACGTTCACCGCTACGCATCACTGTATTCTGCAGGAAGTCGATAAACGCTTTACGCTGATCGCCTTCTTTATCAAAACACCCACTCAGGCTAACTACCATTAATAACGCCGCAAGAGGCGCAAACCAGCGAGAGCAGGACTTTCCTGTCGCCATTTTCTTACTCCTTTCACCCAAAAAAAGCGCACAACGACACACGCGTGTCTGACGCTGACAAGGATAGTCCAGGACAGGCTTACAGGATACCCTTTATGCATAATCTTCCTGGGAAAATGATGTAGAAAATGAAGAAGAGTTAATTTGTTGTTTTATTGTTAAAAACAGGCATTGCTATTGCGTTTTTGTGGTCAGCACATCCCTTCTCTTGGTAGGCCAAATTTTCGGAATCTTTACAATCCCAGGACGCTGAGAAATATTTCGGCATTAATCATATCGTTAGACGACTATAAGTCACGGCAACTTAGTAGCTGAATCGAATCATACTTAAATCACTCACGGGTTTCTCCCCGCTGTGTCTGCTTTTCCCGACTATTCTTAATGAGCTTCGATGAAATTCACGATCCCGCAGTGTGATTTGAGGAGTTTTCAATGGAATATAAAGATCCAATGCATGAGCTGTTGAGTAGCCTGGAACAAATTGTTTTTAAAGATGAAACGCAAAAGATTACCCTGACGCACAGAACAACGCCTTGTACCGAAATCGAGCAATTACGTAAAGGGACAGGGTTAAAAATTGATGATTTCGCCCGGGTTTTGGGCGTATCAGTAGCCATGGTGAAAGAATGGGAGTCCAGACGCGTAAAGCCTTCCAGTGCCGAACTAAAATTGATGCGCCTGATCCAGGCCAACCCAGCATTAAGTAAACAGTTGATGGAATAGACTTTTATCCACTGTATTGATGTTTACGGTCCTGATGACAGGACCGTTTTCCGACCAATTAATCATAAATATGGAAAATAATTGTTGCATCACCATTCAATGCGTGGCTTAATGCACATCAACGGTTTGACGTACAGACCATTAAAGCAGTGTAGTAAGGCAAGTCCCTTCAAGAGTTATCGTTGATACCCCTCGTAGTGCACATTCCTTTAACGCTTCAAAATCTGTAAAGCACGCCATATCGCCGAAAGGCACACTTAATTATTAAAGGTAATACACTATGTCCGGTAAAATGACTGGTATCGTAAAATGGTTCAACGCTGACAAAGGCTTCGGCTTCATCACTCCTGACGATGGCTCTAAAGACGTGTTCGTACACTTCTCTGCTATCCAGAACGATGGTTACAAATCTCTGGACGAAGGTCAGAAAGTGTCCTTCACCATCGAAAGCGGCGCTAAAGGCCCGGCAGCTGGTAATGTAACCAGCCTGTAATCTCTGCTTAAAAGCACAGAATCTAAGATCCCTGCCAATTGGCGGGGATTTTTTTATTTGTTATTTCAGGAAATAAATAATCGATCGCGTAATATAATCTATTATTATTTTTATAAAGAATAAATTTGGGTGCAATGAGAATGCGCAACGCCGTAAGAAAGGCGGGAATAATTTCCCGCCAAAGACTCTTACTCTTTCAAATTGCAGGCTAAAAATGCCGCCAGCTCATAGCTTCCCTGTTTAATATGCAATTCACACAGTGAATCTCTTATCATCCAGGTGAAAAATAAAAGCGTGAAACAAATCACTATTAAAGAAAGCAATCTATATTTCTGCGGCATTCCCAGCCTCCTGTGTTGATTTCCAACGAGTAAGAGGCTAACCTTATGGTGTTCAGGCATAGGGCAGCCTCACTTTGATTTATAGTCAGGTGGGGCTTTTCTCTGTCTGCCTTTTGGTGAATACCTGAGACAAACAGTCTCAAGCACCCAGGCTTATTTTAGCGTAATAACCTCTTTTCCTCTCCTTAATAAATTCCGAAAAAAATATCATAAAATTAATATATGAGATGATTTTTATTCAGCAGAAGATTATTAAAGGTAGCTGTATTATTTAGTGAAAAAAAAGTCTGCCATCTGGCAGACTTTTTAATAAAGGAGTTATTACTGCAGTAAAGAAATATCCGCTACACGCAGGAATAATTCGCGCAGTTTTTCCAGCATGGTCAGACGGTTGATACGTAGTTCTTTGTCATCGACCATTACCATCACTTTATCGAAGAAGGCATCAACCGGTTCACGCAACTCAGCCAGTTCGACCAGCGCATCCTGATAACGACCTTCTGCGAAGTACGGCTCCAGCTTGTCGCGCAATACAACTACCTGCATCGCCAGTTTAATTTCTTCCGGCTCTTTCAGGGTGGAGGCATTCACGCGATCGCTCAGCACTTCGTCTGATTTCGCCAGAATGTTAGATACACGCTTGTTCGCCGCCGCCAGTGCTGCCGCTGCTTCCAGGGTACGGAAGTGCGATACCGCCTTCATGCGGGCATCAAAATCTGCCGGACGAGTCGGACGACGCGCCAGTACCGCCTGGATGGTGTCGACGGTGTAACCTTCGTCCTGATACCAGGCGCGGAAGCGACCGAGCATAAAGTCGATAACGTCATCCACCACATTGGCGTTAGTCAGCTTATCACCGTACAAGCGCACAGCTTCTTCGGTCAGCGTTTGCAGATCAAGATTGAGGTTCTTCTCAACGATAATACGCAGCACGCCCAGCGCCGCACGACGCAGCGCAAACGGGTCTTTATCACCTTTCGGATGCTGACCAATACCGAAGATGCCCGCCAGGGTATCCATCTTGTCAGCAATCGCCAGCGCACAGGCTACCGGGTTAGACGGCAGGGAATCACCGGCAAAGCGCGGTTGATACTGCTCGTTCAGCGCCACCGCGACATCTTCCGCTTCACCATCATGACGCGCGTAGTGCATACCCATAACGCCCTGGGTGTCGGTGAACTCAAAGACCATGTTGGTCATCAGGTCACACTTGGACAGCAGCCCAGCACGAGTTGCGTGGTTAACGTCAGCGCCAATCTGTTCAGCGATCCAGCCAGCCAGAGCCTGAATGCGGTCAGTTTTATCGCGCAGCGTCCCCAGCTGTTGCTGGAACAGCACGGTTTGCAGGCGCGGCAGGTTATCTTCAAGACGTTTTTTACGGTCGGTGTTGAAGAAGAACTCGGCATCAGCCAGACGTGGACGAACGACTTTCTCGTTACCAGAGATAATTTGCTGCGGATCTTTCGACTCAATGTTGGCAACGAAGATAAAGTTCGGCAGCAGTTTGCCGTCGTTCGCATACACCGGGAAGTATTTCTGGTCACCTTTCATGGTATAAACCAGTGCTTCAGACGGCACAGCGAGGAATTTCTCTTCGAATTTCGCGGTCAGAACAACCGGCCATTCAACCAGCGAAGCCACTTCTTCCAGAAGGCTTTCGCTTAAGTCAGCATTACCACCAATCTTACGCGCCGCTTCTTCAGCATCGACTTTAATCTTCGCCTTACGCTCTTCGTAATCGGCGATGACTTTACCGCGCTCACGCAGAATTTCCGGATACTGATCGGCATTGTCGATGGTAATTTCCGGCTCACCCATAAAGCGATGTCCACGAATTACGCGATCGGACTGAATACCCAGAATGGTTGCCGGAATGACTTTATCGCCCAGCAGCAAAGTTACGGTGTGCACCGGACGCACGAAGTGCACGTCAGACGCGCCCCAGCGCATCAGTTTCGGGATCGGTAGTTTCGCCAGCGAAGTGGCTACCATGTTCGGAACAAGTGCCTCGGTGCTTTCGCCCTTCACATGAGCGCGATACAGTAGCCATTCGCCTTTGTCAGTAGTCAGACGCTCGGCCTGGTCAACGGAGATCCCGCAACCACGCGCCCAGCCTTCTGCTGCTTTACTCGGTTTGCCTTCGGCGTCGAAAGCCTGGGCAATCGCCGGGCCGCGTTTTTCGATTTCACGGTCAGGCTGGGCTTCCGCCAGGTTAGCCACTTTCAGCGCCAGACGACGCGGAGCCGCAAACCATTGAACGGTGCCGTGTGCGAGGCCAGCGTTATCCAGCTCCGCAGTAAAGTTCGCAGCAAAGGACTCAGCCAGGCTGCGCAGTGCTTTTGGTGGCAGCTCTTCAGTGCCGATTTCCACCAGAAAAGTTTTCTCAGACATAGCCGCCTCTTACTTATCTTTGTTGCACATCGGGAAGCCGAGGGCTTCACGGGAAGCGTAGTATGCTTCTGCCACTGCTTTGGTCAGGGTGCGAATGCGCAAAATATAACGCTGACGCTCAGTGACGGAGATGGCTTTACGCGCATCCAGCAGGTTGAAGCTGTGGGCGGCTTTCAGAATACGCTCGTAGGCAGGCAGCGGCAGCGGATTTTCCAGCGCCAGCAGCTGCTGCGCTTCTTTCTCGTACTGCTCGAAGCAGGTGAACAGGAAGTCCACGTCCGCGTATTCGAAGTTATAAGTGGACTGCTCCACTTCGTTCTGATGGAACACGTCGCCATAAGTGGTTTTACCCAGCGGGCCGTCGCTCCAGACCAGGTCGTAAACGCTGTCTACGCCCTGAATGTACATCGCCAGACGTTCCAGACCATAGGTGATCTCGCCGGTAACCGGTTTACACTCCAGACCACCAACCTGCTGGAAGTAAGTGAACTGCGTCACTTCCATGCCGTTCAGCCACACTTCCCAGCCCAGCCCCCAGGCACCCAGCGTCGGGTTTTCCCAGTTATCTTCCACGAAACGAATATCGTGGATAGTCGGGTCCATGCCCAGCTCTTTCAGAGAACCGAGGTACAGCTCCTGGATATTGTCCGGCGATGGCTTAATCACCACCTGGAACTGATAGTAATGCTGTAAGCGGTTGGGGTTTTCGCCGTAGCGACCATCGGTCGGGCGACGAGAAGGCTGGACATAAGCAGCCGCCATCGGTTCTGGCCCCAGCGCGCGCAGACAGGTCATTGGGTGAGAGGTTCCCGCGCCGACTTCCATGTCCAATGGTTGAACAATGGTGCAGCCCTGGCGAGCCCAGTAATCCTGTAAGGTCAGGATCAAGCCCTGGAAGGTCCTGGTATCAAACTTTTGCATATTATTTCGTGCTGGATACGTGTGGATTTAAAGGAAGGGATCAGTATACCCGCTGGATGGAAGATATACAGTACGAAACGGGAAAAAGCAGGGCTTAACGCATGGAAAGATGCAAAAAATGGCCATCCGCGTCAAAAGAACAGACAAAGTGCTCTTTCCGAAAGGTATAGCCGCGCATTTCGTAACTCCCCTGGAACTGTTCAAATGCGGTGACGTCGATTTTTTGCTCGCCGGTGTTATAACGTTTTGCTGCCTGATCCTTGCATAAGGCTTCCATATTCAACGAACGCAGCGGATCAACTTTTACCCGTTGTGCTTTCTGTACGGGTGGCGTTGTTGAGCATCCTACTAACACCATAAGCGCCATTACCGGAAAGAAAGAGTTCATCATCATTAAATTACCGTCTGGTTTGCAGGTGAGTCTTATTATTTATATCGGTATAGTGGCTGATATCTTACGAATTTCCTCAAGCCTCTATAAGCTGTAGTGATAAAACTCAGATTATTCCAGTGCACCAACCGAATGATTTATCAGTCAGACTTTTTTTAACCAGATACAGAGACACAGATGCAGCCCAAAATTTACTGGATTGATAACCTGCGAGGGATAGCGTGTTTAATGGTGGTGATGATTCACACCACTACCTGGTATGTGACCAATGCCCATAGTGTTAGCCCCATCACCTGGGATATCGCGAATATTCTAAATTCTGCCTCTCGTGTCAGCGTACCGCTATTTTTCATGATTTCCGGCTATCTCTTTTTTGGCGAACGCAGCGCCCAGCCGCACAATTTCTTGCGCATCGGCTTATGCCTGCTGTTTTATAGCGCAGTTGCGCTGCTCTACATTGCACTGTTTACTTCCATCAATGTGGAGATATCGCTGAAAAACCTGCTACAAAAGCCGGTGTTTTATCACTTATGGTTTTTCTTCGCGATTGCGGTGATTTATCTGGTTTCGCCGCTGATTCAGGTAAAGCACGTCGGCGGTAAAATGTTGTTGGTGCTAATGGTGGTGATTGGCATCATCGCCAACCCAAACACAGTGCCACAGAAGATCGACGGTTTTGAATGGCTACCAATTAACTTATATATCAATGGCGATACTTTTTACTACATCCTGTATGGCATGTTGGGCCGCGCCATTGGGATGATGGACACGCAACACAAGCCACTGTCGTGGATGAGCGCCGCACTGTTTATCGCCGGGGTATTTATTATCTCTCGCGGGACATTATATGAATTACAGTGGCGCGGAAACTTTGCTGATACCTGGTATCTTTACTGTGGTCCGATGGTTTTTATCTGCGCAATTGCGTTACTGACTCTGGTAAAAAATACACTGGATACGCGTACTGTTAGCGGGCTTGGACTGATATCCCGTCATTCTCTGGGTATATACGGGTTCCACGCGTTGATTATCCATGCGCTGCGCACCAGTGGTATTGAGCTTAAAAGCTGGCCAATACTGGATATTATTTGGATCTTTTGCGCGACGCTGGCAGCAAGCTTGTTGCTTTCTGTACTGGTACAACGAATCGATAAAAACAGATTAGTAAGTTAAGTAAAAGCCCGGTCACACTGGACTGACCGGGCTTACGTAGATTATTCGCTATATTCTTCCTGCGCAGCCATCGTTTCTTTTGGTGCGTTGATCCCAGCATCACGGATATTTTTCTGCACCGCTACTGCACCAAACAAGCTTAAAAAGAAGGCCAGACCATAGAAGCCTTTTTCGCTGAGTAATAACGTCGCATTCCACAGACCTACCATCAGTAATGCAACAGAGATAATAAACACAGTCAGGCAGGTCATATAATAAATGGAGGTGGTCGGTATGCCTTCATACTTGTCCCGAACGGTCTTTTGATAAGACGCTGCAGAAAACAGTCCTAATACCAGTACGGCAAAATAATATCCTTTTTCATTTAACTGCATCTCTGCATTCCATAGCCCTAACAGATAGGTAACGATACCACCAACGAGAGCTATCCATGACACAATACTGAATGCCGGAGAATAGGTTGATATTTTGTTTTCCATCACTGACTTCCTTTCATTCCTGAAGCTTAAGAGCTTTATGCCGAGCGAAATACTCGCATTTGACCAAACAAGCAGACAAAAAAGGCGATGGGGTAGATCACCATTTCATAAGCATTGATAGGTGCGTTTAAAACACCGATAAACAAGAGACCGATGGTGATTAACGCTACCAACTGGCAGATGCGGATAAACAAATCATCCAGTTGCCCAAGTTTTTCTGCGCGCAGATATGCATAGTTACCAAAAGTCCCCGTCATTAACACGCCAAGAAAATAGCCTTTGCCACTTAACAATGGACATGAGATCCATAATCCAATCAGATAAACCAGCGCCCCGACCACAAATAATAGTTTTGCTACAGTCTTTGAGGTTTTCATAACGATCTCCATATCTACCTGCGATACATTACGAGTAACCAACGAAAGACAAAACTGAAAAATGCCATTAACAAATGATTTTCAGAATAAATTCATATAAAAAATTAATATATTCTAAATATATATAGATGGAGATTATCCCCCGCCACATAAGGCAGGGGGAAATATTATGCCATTAGCGGCAGAAGTTGCTGATAGAGGCGACGGAACGTTTCACGTCGTGGCTGATAAGCGGTATAACGCTGCGCATCCGGCAGATGCGACTGTTCTAAGGGCAGTTGTGGCAACAATTCAATGAGCGATTTCTCTGGATTCGCAGCAGTCTGTGCCAGCCTTGCTGCGCCCAGTGCAGGGCCTACATCCCCCCCCGTGCGGTAATCCAGTTGCTGACCGCTAATATCCGCCAGCATCTGACGCCAGTACTCGCTACGCGCTCCGCCACCAATCAGTGTAATGCTTTGCGGTTGAATGCCACAGGCATGTACGACATCCATGCCATCCGCCAACGCATACCCCACGCCTTCCAGTACCGCGCGAGCCAGTTCTGCGGGGCCGTGTTGATGGGTCAGACCGAAGAAAACGCCCTTTGCCTGTGGATTATTGTGCGGCGTGCGCTCGCCGGAAAGATAAGGCAAAAACCAGACAGGATCGACATTCTCATCGGCCTGCTGAGCTGCGGCAATTAAAGCGGGGACATCGCTCAGACCGGTTAATTTCGTCGCCCAGTCCAGACACGACGCCGCACTCAGCATCACCGACATTAAATGCCAACGCTCAGGTAAAGCATGGCAAAAGCTGTGTACGGCACTTTCCGGCTTACTTAGGAAACCTTCGCTCACCGCAAAATAAACACCTGAAGTCCCCAGCGATAACATTGCCTGGTTGGCATCAACCATACCCACACCAACCGCGCCAGCCGCATTATCGCCGCCGCCCGCAACAACCGGCACTGCATTCATTCCCCACGCTTTTGCAACCTCAGGTAGCAAAGTGCCGGTAATTTCGCTGCCTTCGTATAATGCTGGCATCTGATCTCGAGATAACTGGCAAGCCTCCAGCATAACATCGCTCCAGTCACGCTTTGCGACATCCAGCCACATGGTGCCGGCTGCATCAGACATATCACTGGCGAATTCTCCCGTCATCCGCAGACGCAAATAATCTTTCGGCAATAATACTTTGTCTACCTGAAGGAATATCTCTGGCTCGTTTCGCTGAATCCACAGTAATTTAGGCGCGGTAAATCCGGGCATCATCAGGTTGCCTGTAATATTCCGCGACTGCGGAACTCGCGCTTCCAGCAAAGCACACTCCTCCGCGCAGCGCCCGTCGTTCCACAAAATGGCGGGACGTAGCACCCGCTGCTGAGCATCAAGTAAAGTAGCACCATGCATTTGCCCGGCAATACCCAATGCTTTAACGTCTCGCAGAGAATGCTGTTCACCCAGGATTTTCATCGCGCGACCAGTCGCCAGCCACCACTGTTCCGGATCTTGCTCCGACCAGAGTGGATGCGGACGCGAAACGGTTAGTTTTTCCGTTTGCGAAGCGACCACTTCACCTTGCTCGTTGAGCAAAATAACTTTTACGCCCGATGTGCCAAGATCTATCCCGATATACATAGCGATTGTTCCTTAAAAAAATGCCCGGTATCGCTACCGATAACCGGGCTTGCGGACTGCACAATTAGCCGTTATTTGTCGAACAGATAATGATTTACCAGATTTTCCAGTTGCTCCTGGCGTCCACTCTGATGCACCGGCGCCAGATTGTTGTCCTGAGCATATTTTGCTAAATCAGCCAATGACATTTGACCTTTCAGGATTTGCTGACCCAGTTCACTATTCCAGCCGGAATAACGTTGTGCTACGCGTTTATCCAGTTCGCCGTCTTCAATCATGCGGGCTGCAATTTTCAGTGACAGCGCCATCGTATCCATCGCCCCAATATGACCGTAGAACAGATCATATTTATCAGTGCTCTGACGACGTACTTTGGCATCAAAGTTCAGACCGCCGGTCGTGAAGCCACCTGCTTTGAGGATTTCATACATTACCAGCGCGTTCTCTTCCACGCTGTTCGGGAACTGGTCAGTATCCCAGCCCAGTTGCGCGTCGCCACGGTTAGCATCGACAGAACCGAACAGACCAAGCGCAATGGCTGTGGCAATTTCATGGTGGAAAGAGTGACCCGCAAGCGTCGCGTGGTTCGCTTCAATATTCAGTTTAATCTCTTTCTCCAGGCCAAACTGTTTCAGGAAACCGTAAACCGTGGCGGCATCGTAATCATATTGATGTTTGGTCGGTTCTTGCGGTTTCGGTTCGATAAGCAGCGTGCCCTGGAAACCGATTTTATGTTTATGCTCAACCACCATCTGCATAAAACGACCAAGCTGTTCGCGCTCCTGACGAAGATCGGTATTCAACAGAGTTTCGTAACCTTCACGACCGCCCCACAGCACATAGTTTTCACCACCCAGTTTATGCGTTGCTTCCATCGCGGTAACAACTTGTGTAGCTGCCCAGCTAAAGACTTCGGGATCTGGATTCGTCGCCGCGCCTGCGCCATAGCGAGGGTTAGTAAAGCAGTTGGCTGTTCCCCACAGCAGTTTCACGCCGCTCTCTTCTTGCTTGCCAGCCAGCACATCGATCATTTGCGCAAAGTTATTGATGTACTCTTTTAACGATGAGCCTTCCG
The DNA here is from genome assembly GCF_000208525.1 of Escherichia sp. TW14182. NCBI lineage: Bacteria > Pseudomonadati > Pseudomonadota > Gammaproteobacteria > Enterobacterales > Enterobacteriaceae > Escherichia > Escherichia sp. TW14182. Next base: position 5,777 of record NZ_AEJZ01000014.1, on the reverse strand, counting down.
GGGAAACATCCACGTCATGGAAGCAATAAAACGGCACATGTAGTTTGTGGAAAAACTCGAATGCGACATCGGCTTTACGCTTCGCCAGCGCGAGGGCTTCGCCAGGCTGCTGCCACGGACGATTAAACGCGCCCACGCCAAACATGTCCGCCCCGTTCCAGCAGAAGGTGTGCCAGTAGCAGGCGGCAAAACGCAAGTGGTCTTCCATACGCTTGCCCAACACCAGTTCGTCGGGGTTGTAATGACGGAATGCTAACGGGTTAGAGGATTTCGGACCTTCATAACGAACGCGATCGAGCTGGTCAAAATAGGCTTGCATAATGAACTCCATAATCAGGTAATGCCGCGTGTGATGGATGATGTCGTAATATTGGGCACTCCCTTTCAGTTGCTCAATTATGTTATTTCACACTGCTATTGAGATAATTCACAAGTGTGCGCTCGCTCGCAAAAATAATATGGAATGATGAAACCGGGTGATTTCTCGAATAGAAAAATGCAACAAGTACAATTAATCAACAAAAGTAAGATCTCTGTCATAAATCAAGAAATAAACCAAAAATCGTAATCGAAAGATAAAAATCTGTAATTGTTTTCCCCTGTTTAGTTGCTAAAAATTGGTTACGTTTATCGCGGTGATTGTTACTTTTTTAAGCTGTCCTCTAACAACAGAAGGCCTCTGAATCATGAAAATAAAGAACATTTTACTCACCCTTTGCACCTCACTTCTGCTTACTAACGTCGCGGCGCACGCCAAAGAAGTAAAAATAGGAATGGCGATTGATGATCTCCGTCTTGAACGCTGGCAAAAGGATCGGGATATCTTTGTTAAAAAAGCAGAATCTCTCGGTGCAAAAGTATTTGTACAATCTGCGAATGGCAATGAAGAAACCCAAATGTCGCAGATTGAAAACATGATTAACCGGGGCGTCGACGTTCTTGTCATTATTCCGTATAACGGTCAGGTATTAAGTAACGTTGTAAAAGAAGCCAAACAAGAAGGTATAAAAGTATTAGCTTACGACCGCATGATTAATGATGCAGATATCGATTTTTATATTTCTTTCGATAATGAAAAAGTCGGCGAACTGCAAGCAAAAGCCCTGGTTGATATCGTCCCACAAGGCAATTATTTCCTGATGGGTGGCTCCCCGGTCGATAACAACGCCAAGCTATTCCGCGCCGGGCAAATGAAAGTATTAAAACCTTATGTTGACTCAGGAAAAATTAAAGTCGTTGGCGACCAATGGGTTGATGGCTGGTTACCAGAAAATGCGCTGAAAATTATGGAAAATGCGCTAACTGCCAACAATAACAAAATTGATGCGGTTGTTGCCTCAAACGATGCTACCGCTGGCGGGGCGATTCAGGCATTAAGTGCTCAAGGTTTATCAGGCAAAGTGGCAATTTCCGGCCAGGATGCGGATCTCGCGGGCATAAAACGTATTGCTGCCGGTACGCAAACTATGACGGTGTATAAACCCATTACGTTGTTGGCAAATACTGCCGCAGAAATTGCCGTTGAGTTGGGCAATGGTCAGGAACCAAAAGCAGATACCACACTGAATAATGGTCTGAAAGATGTTCCATCCCGCCTGCTGACACCAATCGATGTTAATAAAAACAACATCAAAGATACGGTAATTAAAGACGGATTCCACAAAGAGAGCGAGCTTTAAGCATCACGCCCCGGCGCTGACCGGGGCGTGATTTCTCTCCATGCCGCGTGAACTGATTGGCTTAGGTGGAGTCGTTATGTCTTATCTACTTGAAATGAAGAACATTACCAAAACCTTCGGCACCGTGAAGGCGATAGATAACGTCAGCTTGCGGCTAAACGCTGGCGAAATCGTCTCACTCTGTGGGGAAAATGGGTCTGGTAAATCAACGCTGATGAAAGTGCTGTGTGGAATTTATCCTCATGGCTCCTACGAAGGCGAAATTATTTTTGCTGGCGAAGAGATTCAGGCAAGTCACATCCGCGATACCGAACGCAAAGGCATCGCCATCATTCACCAGGAATTAGCCCTGGTGAAAGAATTGACCGTGTTGGAAAATATCTTCTTGGGTAACGAAATAACCCACAATGGGATTATGGATTATGACCAGATGACGCTACGCTGCCAGAAGCTATTAGCGCAGGTCAGTTTATCCATTTCACCCGATACCCGCGTTGGCGATTTAGGGCTTGGGCAACAACAACTGGTTGAAATTGCCAAGGCGCTAAATAAGCAGGTGCGTTTATTAATTCTCGATGAACCGACAGCCTCATTAACCGAGCTGGAAACCACGGTTTTACTGGATATTATTCGCGATCTGCAACAACACGGTATCGCCTGTATCTATATTTCGCACAAACTCAACGAAGTTAAAGCAATTTCCGATACGATTTGCGTTATTCGCGACGGTCAGCATATAGGAACACGTGATGCAGCCGGAATGAGCGAAGACGATATTATCACTATGATGGTAGGGCGAGAATTAACGGCACTTTACCCTAACGAACCGCATATCACGGGTGATGAAATATTACGTATTGAGCACTTGACGGCGTGGCATCCGGTTAATCGCCATATTAAACGAGTTAATGATGTCTCTTTTTCTCTGAAACGCGGTGAAATACTGGGTATTGCCGGACTGGTCGGCGCCGGGCGTACCGAAACCATTCAATGCCTGTTTGGCGTTTGGCCCGGACAGTGGGAAGGGAAAATCTATATTGACGGCAAACAGGTGGATATTCGCAACTGCCAGCAAGCGATCGCCCAGGGTATTGCGATGGTGCCAGAAGACAGAAAGCGCGATGGCATCGTTCCGGTAATGGCAGTTGGTAAAAATATTACCCTCGCCGCACTCAATAAATTTACCGGAGGGATCAGCCAGCTTGATGATGCCGCAGAGCAAAAATGTATTCTGGAATCCATCCAGCAACTCAAAGTTAAAACGTCGTCCCCCGACCTTGCTATTGGACGTTTGAGCGGCGGCAATCAGCAAAAAGCGATCCTCGCTCGCTGTCTATTACTTAACCCGCGCATTCTCATTCTTGATGAACCCACCAGGGGTATCGATATTGGCGCGAAATACGAGATCTACAAATTAATTAACCAACTCGTCCAGCAAGGTATTGCCGTTATTGTCATCTCTTCTGAATTACCTGAAGTACTCGGCCTTAGCGATCGTGTGCTGGTGATGCATGAAGGAGAACTAAAAGCCAACCTGATAAATCATAACCTGACTCAGGAGCAGGTGATGGAAGCCGCATTGAGGAGCGAACATCATGTCGAAAAGCAATCCGTCTGAAGTGAAATTAGCCGTACCGACATCCGGTGGCTTTTCTTGGCTTAAGTCACTGAATTTACAGGTCTTCGTGATGATTGCAGCGATCATCGCAATCATGCTGTTCTTTACCTGGACCACCGATGGCGCCTACTTAAGCGCCCGTAACGTTTCCAACCTGCTGCGCCAGACCGCAATTACCGGCATTCTCGCGGTAGGTATGGTATTCGTCATAATTTCTGCTGAAATCGACCTCTCGGTCGGCTCCATGATGGGGCTATTAGGTGGGGTCGCCGCTATCTGCGACGTTTGGTTGGGCTGGCCGCTGCCGCTCACTATCATTGTGACATTGGTTCTGGGGCTGCTTCTCGGAGCGTGGAATGGGTGGTGGGTCGCGTACCGCAAAGTCCCGTCATTTATTGTCACCCTGGCAGGCATGTTGGCATTTCGCGGCATCCTTATTGGTATCACCAACGGCACGACCGTTTCCCCCACCAGCGCCGCGATGTCACAAATTGGGCAAAGCTATCTACCAGCAAGTACCGGTTTCATCATCGGCGCGCTTGGTTTAATGGCTTTTGTCGGCTGGCAATGGCGCGGAAGAATGCGCCGTCAGGCTTTGGGTTTGCAGTCTCCGGCATCTACAGCGGTGGTCGGTCGCCAGGCATTAACGGCTATTATTGTTTTAGGCGCAATCTGGCTGCTAAATGATTACCGTGGCGTTCCTACTCCTGTTCTACTGCTGACGTTGCTGTTACTCGGTGGAATGTTTATGGCAACACGGACAGCTTTTGGGCGACGCATTTACGCTATTGGCGGTAATCTGGAAGCGGCACGGCTATCCGGGATTAACGTTGAACGAACAAAACTTGCTGTGTTTGCTATCAACGGTTTGATGGTAGCCATCGCCGGGTTAATTCTTAGTTCTCGACTTGGCGCTGGTTCACCTTCTGCGGGGAATATCGCCGAGCTGGACGCGATTGCAGCATGCGTGATTGGTGGTACTAGTCTGGCAGGCGGTGTGGGAAGTGTTGCCGGAGCAGTAATGGGGGCATTCATCATGGCTTCACTAGATAACGGTATGAGTATGATGGATGTACCGACCTTCTGGCAGTATATCGTCAAAGGTGCGATTCTGTTGCTGGCAGTATGGATGGACTCCGCAACCAAACGCCGTTCCTGACTTTGATAAAAATTTTCTCAAAGCCGGTAACGTATTACCGGTTTTGAGTTTTTACATGATTCAGCAGGAAAAGAACCATGTTTACTAAACGTCATCGCATCACGTTGCTGTTCAATGCTAATAAAGCCTATGACCGTCAAGTAGTAGAAGGTGTAGGGGAATATTTACAGGCGTCGCAATCGGAATGGGATATTTTCATTGAAGAAGATTTCCGCGCCCGCATTGATAAAATCAAGGACTGGTTAGGAGATGGCGTCATCGCCGACTTCGACGATAAACAAATCGAGCAAGCATTGGCTGATGTCAACGTCCCTATTGTTGGCGTTGGTGGCTCGTATCACCTGGCAGAAAGCTATCCGCCCGTACATTACATTGCCACCGATAACTACGCGCTGGTTGAAAGCGCATTTTTGCATTTAAAAGAGAAAGGCGTTAACCGCTTTGCTTTTTATGGTCTGCCAGAGCCGAGCGGCAAACGCTGGGCCGCCGAACGCGAGTATGCCTTTCGCCAGCTTGTGGCTGAAGAGAAGTACCGAGGTGTGGTTTATCAGGGGCTGGAAACCGCACCAGAGAACTGGCAACACGCGCAAAATCGGCTGGCAGACTGGCTGCAAACGCTGCCACCGCAAACAGGAATTATTGCCGTCACTGACGCCCGGGCGCGGCATATTCTGCAAGTATGCGAGCATCTGCACATCCCCGTACCGGAAAAATTATGCGTGATAGGCATAGATAACGAAGAATTGACCCGCTATCTTTCGCGTGTCGCCCTCTCTTCTGTCGCCCAGGGCGCCCGACAAATGGGCTATCAGGCGGCAAAACTGTTGCATCGCTTATTAGATAAAGAAGAGATGCCGTTGCAGCGGATTTTGGTTCCGCCAGTCCGTGTCATCGAACGGCGTTCAACGGATTACCGTTCGCTGACCGATCCCGCCGTTATTCAGGCCATGCATTACATCCGCAATCATGCCTGCAAAGGAATTAAAGTGGATCAGGTTCTGGATGCGGTGGGCATATCGCGATCTAATCTTGAGAAACGGTTTAAAGAAGAAGTGGGTGAAACTATTCACGCCATGATTCATGCCGAGAAGCTGGAGAAAGCGCGCAGCCTGCTGATTTCTACTACCTTGTCGATCAATGAGATATCGCAAATGTGCGGTTATCCATCGCTGCAATACTTCTACTCTGTTTTTAAAAAAGCGTATGACACGACACCAAAAGAGTATCGCGATGTAAATAGCGAGGTAATGCTGTAGCGGAAGGGGAAAATCCGCCTGGCAACATTTCGTGGTTGTCGGATGCGGCGTGAACGCCTTATCCG
>NZ_AEJZ01000015.1:0-5779 GCF_000208525.1 Escherichia sp. TW14182 | reverse complement strand
ACGGAGAAAGCAAACTGATTGATTTCCTCAAAGAAACGCCAGTACCGCTGCGGGTTTACGGCAACTGGCAGCAACTCAATTACAGCCTGCAAGTGGATCAGTTACTGCGCAAACACTTACAGGATGAAGCCAAACGTCGCTTGCACGATTGGGCTGAGCGCAATAAAGATTCCCGCAATGGCAAAGATGTGAAGAAGTTGCTGGAGAAGATGTAAGTTTCCAGATGACATATGCTGTAGGCCTGATGCGACGCTTTACGCGTCTTATCAGGCCTACATACCATCACACCTCGTACTCCAACTCGCCATCCTTATGTAGCGGAATAATCTGCACCTTCTGCACGCGATGGCTTTCCACCTGTAACGTTTTGAGCAAATAATTCCCCACCTGAACTTCTTCGCCAGGTTTTGGAATACGCTGTAAATATTCCATCAGCAGCCCGGCGATGGTGTGATATTCACGTTTTTCATCCAGCGGCAGCGGTACATATTGCACCAGATCTTCCAGTGGCATATGACCATTCGCCGTCCAGGAACCGTCGGCGTTTTTCTGAATATCATGGCGGGCGTCGATCTCTTCCACTTCGTTCGGTAAGTTACCAGCAATGGTTTCGGTGACGTCACTTAATGTCACAATCCCTTCCACCGAGCCAAACTCATCCACCACAAAAGCAAAGTGCGTGCGGGCGTTGCGGAACTGCTCCAGGGCAGGTAACAGCGGCAAGGTTTCCGGGAAAACCAGCGGCTGGCGAATCAACACCCGCAGATTGAGCGGTTCGCCGCGCAGCGACTGTTGTAGCAGATCGATAACGTGAACAACACCAAGCAAATCTTCCGCGTCATCGCCATCGGTAACGACCAGACGCGTATGTTGATTTCGCTCCAGCAACTGGCGGATCTCGTCTTCCGGCGCGTTGAGATCGATATGCTCGATATCGTGGCGCGAGGTCATGATGCTGCTGACGGTACGCTGGTTAAGATTAAGCACCCGCTCGATCATCCGCCGCTCCTGCGGATTAAAGATTTGCTGATTATCATGATCCACCAGCATTGATGCGGTTTCGGCGTCCAGTTCCGCATCTTCTTTTTGCCCGCTTAACAGGCGCATTACCGCTTCGGTGGTGCGCTGGCGCAGGGTCTGGTTAGCGGAAAGAAAACGTCGCCGGTTAAAGATGGCTAACTGATTGAGCGCCTCGATCATCACCGAGAAACCAATCGCAGCGTACAGATAGCCTTTCGGAATGACGAAGCCGAAACCTTCCGCCACCAGGCTAAAGCCAATCATCAACAGGAAACTTAAGCAGAGAATAACGATCGTCGGGTGACTGTTAACAAATTGCGTTAACGGTTTACTTGCCATCAGCATCAGGCTGATAGCGATAACGACGGCAGCCATCATGACCAGCAAATGGTCGACCATCCCGACGGCGGTAATCACCGAGTCGAGTGAGAAGATGGCGTCCAGCACCACAATTTGCGTCACCACACCCCAGAACTTCGCACCTTTGCGTTGCGTGGGATTATTGCTGTCTTTCCCTTCCAGTCGCTCGTTCAGTTCCATCGTGGCTTTGAACAGCAGGAAGAAACCACCAAACAGCATGATTAAGTCGCGGGCGCTAAAGGTAAATGAGCGGAAGCTGAACAGTGGTTGAGTCAGGGTGACCAGCCAGGAGATTGACGCCAGCAGTAACAGGCGCATTAACATTGCCAGCAGCAGCCCGGTAACCCGTGCGCGGTCGCGCTGCTTCGGCGGTAGTTTTTCGGCGAGGATGGCAATAAAGACCAGGTTATCAATGCCGAGGACCAGTTCGAGCACAATCAGCGTGATTAACCCGGCCCAGATAGACGGATCGGCAATCCATTCCATAGTAAGTACAAAACCTATTCGTTGTATGACAAATGTCACAATTCGATCATGGATAAATCGGGGCAAAAATGCAATGTTGCAGCACTATTTATCTGACTTTATTTGAGAACTATAACATTGCATTATCCCTGAATTAAAAGGGGTAATAATAAAATATTATTTAAGAAATATCGCATATAGAGATGCTATATTAAATATTGTCAACCTAAAGAAACTCCTAAAAAACATCACAAATTACACTTACTATAATTCTTAAAAATAGCCCATTGTCGAATTGTTACCTTGCCTGCTATTCCGTTAGCTGTAACACTTCCTCCTGCATTATTGGAGAGCCAATATTCAATTACCATAATGCTACCTTATATTCGGAAGTTAATTTCTTGAATAACCCTTTCTCATAAACGACTGTATGCTGAGAGGGTTTTAAAAACCAAACTAAATCAGTGTATTGGTAGCTAAAAAGCCAGGGGCGGTAGCGTGTCTGGATGCCTGAAAGACCAGTCTGAATTATTCTGTCAATAGCCTGCGGATGAAATCAATTTTTTTAGGACTGATGCCAGTTAAATTCTTATTCAATTAGCTGCAAGGTAAATGTGCATGTCGATAAATAATGCACAGGATAATTACTCTGCCAAAGTGATAAATAAACAATGATGAAATCCAAAATGAAATTGATGCCATTATTGGTGTCAGTAACCTTGATAAGCGGTTGCACAGTACTTCCGGGCAGTAATATGTCTACGCTGGGTAAAGACGTCATCAAACAGCAGGACGCTGATTTCGACCTCGACAAAATGGTGAATGTTTATCCGCTGACCCCGCGCCTGATTGATCAATTACGCCCACGCCCGAACGTGGCGCGCCCCAATATGACGCTGGAAAGCGAGATTGCTAATTACCAGTATCGCGTCGGGCCGGGCGACGTTCTTAATGTCACCGTCTGGGATCACCCGGAACTCACTACGCCAGCCGGTCAGTACCGCAGCTCCAGCGACACTGGCAACTGGGTACAGCCTGACGGCACCATGTTCTACCCGTATATCGGCAAGGTTCACGTGGTGGGGAAAACGCTCGCTGAAATCCGCAGTGATATTACCAGCCGCTTAGCGACGTACATCGCTGACCCGCAGGTGGACGTTAATATCGCCGCCTTCCGCTCACAAAAAGCCTATATCTCAGGTCAGGTGAATAAATCCGGTCAGCAGGCCATCACCAACGTACCACTGACCATTCTCGACGCCATTAATGCCGCAGGTGGCCTGACCGACACAGCCGACTGGCGCAATGTGGTGCTGACACACAATGGTCGTGAAGAACGCATTTCTTTGCAGGCGCTGATGCAAAACGGCGACCTCAATCAGAACCGACTGCTTTACCCCGGCGATATTCTCTACGTGCCGCGTAATGATGATCTGAAAGTATTTGTGATGGGTGAAGTGAAGAAACAGAGCACCCTGAAAATGGACTTTAGCGGCATGACCCTGACTGAAGCTCTGGGCAATGCCGAAGGTATCGACATGACCACCTCCAACGCCAGCGGCATCTTTGTCATTCGTCCGCTGAAAGGCGAGGGCGGGCGTAACGGCAAGATTGCCAATATCTACCAGCTGGATATGTCCGATGCCACGTCGCTGGTGATGGCGACGGAATTCCGCCTGCAACCTTATGACGTGGTGTATGTCACCACAGCCCCGGTTTCCCGCTGGAACCGTCTGATCAATCAGTTGCTGCCAACTATTAGCGGTGTCCGTTACATGACGGATACAGCCAGCGACATTCATAACTGGTAATCGTCATGTTTAACAACATCTTAGTTGTCTGTGTCGGCAATATTTGCCGTTCCCCGACGGCGGAACGCTTACTGCAACGTTATCACCCGGAGCTGAATGTGGAGTCCGCTGGACTCGGCGCGCTGGTCGGTAAGGGCGCTGATCCTACCGCCATCAGCGTCGCCGCCGAGCATCAACTGTCTCTGGAAGGTCACTGTGCACGGCAAATCAGCCGCCGCCTGTGTCGCAACTACGACCTGATTTTGACCATGGAAAAGCGTCATATCGAACGCTTATGCGAGATGGCGCCGGAGATGCGCGGCAAAGTGATGCTGTTTGGTCACTGGGATAACGAATGTGAAATCCCCGATCCGTATCGCAAAAGTCGGGAAACGTTTGCAGCGGTGTACACATTACTTGAACGGTCTGCCCGCCAGTGGGCGCAGGCATTGAACGCAGAGCAGGTATAAGAATGACAGAAAAAGTAAAACAACATGCCGCTCCGGTAACGGGCAGTGATGAAATCGATATCGGTCGCCTGGTCGGCACCGTCATTGAAGCGCGCTGGTGGGTGATTGGCATCACCGCCGTATTTGCCCTCTGTGCTGTGGTTTACACTTTCTTCGCCACGCCGATTTATAGTGCCGACGCACTGGTACAAATCGAACAAAGCGGCGGCAATTCGCTGGTGCAGGACATTGGTTCGGCGTTAGCCAACAAACCGCCAGCCTCGGACGCTGAGATCCAGTTGATTCGTTCGCGTCTGGTACTCGGTAAAACGGTAGACGATCTTGACCTCGATATCGCGGTGAGCAAAAACACCTTCCCGATTTTCGGCGCGGGCTGGGAGCGCCTGATGGGACGTCAGAATGAGACGGTGAAAGTCACCACCTTTAACCGTCCAAAAGAAATGGCAGATCAGGTGTTTACGCTTAATGTGCTGGACAACAAAAACTACACGCTGAGTAGCGACAGTGGTTTTAGCGCCCGTGGACAAGCAGGTCAGATGCTGAAAAAAGAAGGCGTCACGCTGATGGTTGAGGCCATTCACGCCAGCCCGGGCAGTGAGTTTACCGTCACCAAATACTCCACGCTGGGGATGATCAATCAACTGCAAAACAGTCTGACGGTAACGGAGAACGGCAAAGACGCTGGCGTACTGAGCCTGACTTATACCGGTGAAGATCGCGAACAGATCCGCGATATTCTTAACAGCATCGCCCGTAACTATCAGGAACAAAATATTGAGCGCAAATCGGCGGAAGCGTCGAAAAGCCTCGCTTTCCTCGCGCAACAATTGCCGGAAGTGCGCAGCCGCCTTGATGTCGCCGAAAACAAACTGAATGCCTTCCGTCAGGATAAAGATTCTGTGGATCTGCCGCTGGAAGCGAAAGCGGTGCTCGATTCGATGGTGAACATCGACGCGCAGTTGAACGAACTGACCTTTAAAGAGGCGGAAATCTCCAAGCTGTACACCAAAGTTCATCCGGCGTATCGCACGCTGCTGGAGAAACGGCAGGCGCTGGAAGACGAAAAAGCCAAACTTAACGGTCGCGTAACGGCGATGCCGAAAACCCAGCAGGAGATTGTGCGCCTGACCCGCGATGTCGAGTCTGGTCAGCAGGTCTATATGCAACTGCTGAATAAAGAGCAGGAGCTGAAAATCACCGAAGCCAGCACCGTTGGCGATGTGCGCATTGTTGACCCGGCAATCACCCAGCCTGGCGTGCTGAAACCGAAGAAAGGGCTGATTATTCTCGGTGCGATTATTCTTGGCCTGATGCTCTCCATTGTTGGTGTGCTGCTGCGCTCGCTGTTTAATCGCGGCATCGAAAGCCCGCAAGTGCTGGAAGAACACGGTATTAGCGTCTATGCCAGCATCCCGCTGTCGGAATGGCAGAAAGCGCGCGATAGCGTCAAAACCATCAAAGGGGTTAAACGCTATAAACAGAGCCAGCTACTGGCGGTGGGGAATCCAACCGATCTGGCGATTGAAGCCATCCGCAGTCTGCGTACCAGTTTGCACTTTGCGATGATGCAGGCGCAGAACAATGTGTTGATGATGACCGGGGTTAGCCCGTCAATTGGTAAAACCTTTGTCTGTGCCAACCTGGCGGCGGTGATCAGTCAGACCAATAAACGGG
>NZ_AEJZ01000016.1:0-22717 GCF_000208525.1 Escherichia sp. TW14182 | reverse complement strand
CCCTTGCCCGCCGTTGTGCTGGCGAAGGTGATGGCGCACTGGATGGTAACCGGTCTGCCGTTACTCATCCTTTCGCCCCTGGTAGCAATGCTACTGGGAATGGATGTTTATGGCTGGCAAGTGATGGCGTTAACGCTACTGCTGGGAACCCCTACGCTTGGCTTTCTTGGTGCGCCGGGCGTGGCGCTGACAGTGGGACTTAAGCGCGGTGGTGTGCTGCTCAGCATACTGGTGTTACCGCTGACTATCCCATTACTCATCTTTGCCACCGCCGCGATGGACGCGGCTTCTATGCATTTGCCCGTTGATGGGTATCTGGCAATTTTAGGCGCGTTGCTGGCAGGCACCGCGACATTAAGTCCTTTTGCGACGGCGGCAGCGTTACGAATCAGCATTCAATAACGCTGGATTACTGATTTTTGTTCGAGTCTGGTATCGAAACTATGTGGAAAACACTGCATCAACTGGCGATCCCACCACGGCTGTATCAAATCTGTGGCTGGTTTATACCGTGGCTGGCAATTGCCAGTGTGGTCGTGCTTACCGTTGGCTGGATCTGGGGATTCGGCTTTGCTCCGGCTGATTATCAGCAGGGAAATAGCTACCGCATTATCTACCTGCATGTGCCTGCGGCGATCTGGTCGATGGGCATTTATGCATCAATGGCGGTGGCGGCGTTTATTGGCCTTGTCTGGCAGATGAAAATGGCCAACTTGGCGGTGGCGGCGATGGCCCCCATTGGTGCCGTGTTTACCTTTATTGCCCTGGTTACCGGCTCTGCATGGGGAAAACCGATGTGGGGCACCTGGTGGGTATGGGATGCACGTCTGACTTCTGAACTGGTACTGCTGTTTTTGTATGTGGGTGTGATTGCCCTGTGGCACGCCTTCGACGACCGCCGTCTGGCGGGCCGTGCGGCAGGTATCCTGGTGCTGATTGGCGTGGTGAATCTGCCGATTATTCATTACTCCGTGGAGTGGTGGAACACCCTGCATCAGGGATCAACGCGGATGCAGCAAAGTATCGATCCGGCGATGCGTTCGCCGCTGCGCTGGTCGATTTTTGGCTTCCTGCTGCTGTCTGCCACGCTGACGCTGATGCGGATGCGTAATTTAATTTTGCTGATGGAAAAACGCCGTCCGTGGGTGAGTGAACTGATATTGAAAAGAGGCCGTAAATGACCCCTGCATTTGCTTCCTGGAATGAATTTTTCGCAATGGGCGGTTACGCCTTTTTTGTCTGGCTTGCGGTGGTGATGACCGTCATTCCGCTGGTGGTTTTGGTCGTGCACTCGGTGATGCAGCATCGCGCAATTCTGCGTGGTGTGGCGCAACAGCGGGCGCGTGAGGCGCGTTTACGTGCTGCGCAACAGCAGGAGGCTGCATGAATATTCGCCGTAAAAACCGCTTGTGGATTGCCTGTGCCGTGTTGGCAGGGCTGGCGCTGACGATTGGCCTGGTGCTATATGCGCTGCGCTCGAATATCGATCTTTTTTATACGCCGGGGGAGATTCTCTACGGCAAACGTGAAACCCAACAGATGCCGGAAGTCGGGCAGCGCCTGCGCGTCGGCGGAATGGTGATGCCGGGGAGCGTGCAGCGCGATCCCAATTCGCTGAAAGTAACGTTCACCATTTACGACGCTGAAGGCTCAGTGGATGTCTCTTATGAAGGCATTTTGCCGGATCTGTTCCGTGAAGGGCAGGGCGTTGTGGTGCAGGGCGAACTGGAAAAAGGCAATCATATCCTCGCGAAAGAAGTGCTGGCGAAACACGATGAAAACTATACGCCGCCAGAAGTCGAAAAAGCGATGGAAGCGAATCACCGTCGCCCGGCGAGTGTTTATAAGGATCCAGCATCATGATGCCAGAAATTGGTAACGGGCTGCTGTGCCTGGCGCTAGGAATTGCGCTGCTGCTGTCCGTGTATCCGTTATGGGGCGTGGCGCGCGGAGATGCGCGCATGATGGCGTCTTCCCGCTTGTTTGCCTGGCTGCTGTTCATGACTGTGGCTGGCGCATTTCTGGTGCTGGTCAATGCTTTCGTGGTCAACGACTTTACCGTCACCTATGTTGCCAGCAACTCGAATACCCAGCTTCCGGTATGGTATCGCGTGGCGGCGACCTGGGGCGCGCATGAAGGTTCACTGCTGCTGTGGGTGTTGCTGATGAGCGGCTGGACGTTTGCGGTAGCGATTTTTAGCCAGCGTATTCCGCTGGATATTGTTGCTCGCGTACTGGCGATAATGGGGATGGTTAGCGTCGGATTTTTGCTGTTCATTCTCTTTACCTCAAACCCGTTCTCCCGCACGCTGCCGAACTTCCCGATTGAAGGGCGCGATCTTAACCCACTGTTGCAGGATCCGGGGCTGATCTTCCATCCGCCTCTGCTCTATATGGGCTACGTCGGTTTCTCGGTGGCGTTTGCTTTTGCCATCGCTTCTTTGTTGAGTGGGCGTCTGGACAGCACTTACGCACGTTTTACCCGTCCGTGGACGCTGGCGGCGTGGATCTTCCTGACGCTCGGCATTGTGCTTGGTTCCGCATGGGCCTATTACGAACTCGGCTGGGGCGGCTGGTGGTTCTGGGATCCGGTAGAAAACGCCTCGTTTATGCCGTGGCTGGTGGGGACTGCGCTGATGCACTCACTGGCGGTCACTGAACAACGCGCCAGCTTCAAAGCGTGGACATTACTGTTGGCAATCAGTGCCTTCTCGCTGTGTCTGCTGGGGACTTTCCTGGTGCGTTCCGGCGTGCTGGTATCGGTACACGCGTTTGCGTCTGATCCGGCGCGCGGTATGTTTATCCTCGCCTTTATGGTACTGGTGATTGGCGGTTCGCTGCTGCTGTTTGCCGCGCGTGGACACAAAGTTCGCTCGCGCGTAAATAATGCGCTGTGGTCGCGGGAATCTCTGCTGTTAGCGAACAACGTTTTGCTGGTCGCCGCGATGCTGGTGGTGTTGCTGGGGACGCTGCTGCCGCTGGTGCATAAACAACTGGGGCTGGGCAGTATTTCGATTGGCGAACCGTTCTTCAACACCATGTTTACCTGGCTAATGGTGCCGTTTGCGCTGTTGCTTGGCGTCGGCCCTCTGGTGCGCTGGGGGCGCGATCGTCCGCGTAAAATCCGCAATTTATTGATTATCGCCTTCATCTCTACGTTGGTGCTGTCTCTGCTGTTGCCGTGGCTGTTCGAAAGCAAAGTTGTGGCGATGACGGTGCTTGGCCTGGCAATGGCCTGCTGGATTGCGGTGCTGGCAATTGCGGAAGCTGCGCTGCGTATTTCACGCGGCACGAAAACCACCTTCAGTTATTGGGGGATGGTGGCGGCTCATCTGGGACTGGCGGTGACAATTGTTGGCATTGCCTTCAGCCAGAACTATAGCGTTGAGCGTGATGTGCGCATGAAGTCTGGCGATAGCGTCGATATTCATGAATATCGCTTCACCTTCCGTGATGTCAAAGAGGTGACTGGCCCGAACTGGCGTGGCGGTGTGGCGACTATCGGCGTAACGCGTGATGGCAAGCCGGAAACGGTGCTGTATGCGGAAAAACGTTATTACAACACTGCCGGGTCGATGATGACCGAAGCAGCGATTGACGGCGGCATCACTCGTGACCTGTACGCTGCGCTCGGCGAAGAGCTGGAAAACGGCGCGTGGGCAGTTCGTCTTTACTACAAACCGTTTGTTCGCTGGATCTGGGCGGGCGGGCTGATGATGGCGTTGGGCGGGCTGCTGTGCCTGTTTGATCCTCGCTATCGCAAGCGCGTGAACCCGCAAAAAACTGCGCCGGAGGCTGTATGAAGCGCAAAGTATTGTTAATTCCTTTGATTATCTTCCTGGCGATTGCCGCAGCATTGCTGTGGCAGCTGGCGCGTAATGCCGAAGGGGATGATCCGACCAATCTGGAATCGGCGCTCATTGGCAAGCCTGTGCCGAAGTTTCGTCTCGAATCACTGGACAATCCGGGGCAGTTTTATCAGGCAGATGTGCTGACTCAGGGCAAACCGGTGCTGCTTAACGTTTGGGCGACCTGGTGCCCGACCTGCCGTGCGGAACATCAATATCTGAATCAGCTTTCTGCGCAGGGCATCCGCGTGGTGGGTATGAACTATAAAGACGACAGGCAGAAAGCAATTAGCTGGCTGAAAGAACTGGGCAATCCTTACGCGCTAAGCCTGTTTGATGGCGACGGCATGTTAGGACTGGATCTCGGCGTGTATGGCGCGCCAGAAACGTTTCTCATCGACGGCAATGGCATCATTCGCTATCGCCATGCGGGCGATCTCAATCCTCGCGTCTGGGAAGAAGAGATCAAGCCGCTGTGGGAGAAATACAGTAAGGAGGCCGCACAATGAGGTTTTTATTGGGCGTGCTGATGCTGATGATCTCCGGCTCGGCGCTGGCAACCATCGACGTGTTGCAGTTTAAAGATGAAGCACAGGAACAGCAGTTCCGCCAGCTCACGGAAGAACTGCGCTGCCCGAAATGCCAGAACAACAGTATTGCCGATTCCAACTCGATGATTGCCACTGACCTGCGCCAGAAAGTGTATGAACTGATGCAGGAAGGTAAAAGCAAGAAAGAGATTGTTGATTATATGGTGGCGCGTTACGGCAACTTCGTCACTTACGATCCGCCATTAACACCGCTGACCGTGCTGCTGTGGGTGCTGCCAGTTGTCGCTATTGGTATCGGCGGCTGGGTGATTTACTCCCGCTCGCGGCGTCGGGTGCATGTGGCGCAGGAGGAGTTTCCTGAACAAAGCGTGCCGGAAGGTAAGCGTGCCGGATATGTTGTTTATCTGCCGGGTATTGTGGTGGCGTTAATTGTAGCTGGCGTCAGCTACTACCAGACTGGCAATTATCAGCAGGTAAAAGTTTGGCAGCAGGCCACGGCACAGGCTCCGGCGTTGCTGGACAGGGCGCTCGATCCGAAAGCCGATCCGCTCAACGAAGAAGAGATGTCACGTCTTGCGCTGGGAATGCGTACTCAACTGCAAAAAAATCCAGGAGATATTGAAGGCTGGATTATGTTGGGCCGCGTTGGCATGGCGCTGGGTAACGCCAGTATCGCGACCGATGCATATGCCACTGCGTATCGCCTCGATCCGAAAAACAGTGATGCTGCGCTAGGTTACGCGGAGGCGTTAACGCGTTCTTCTGACCCCAACGATAACCGCCTGGGCGGCGAGTTGTTGCGTCAACTGGTGAGAAGTGACCACAGCAATATTCGCGTGCTGAGCATGTATGCGTTTAACGCCTTTGAGCAGCAGCGATTTGGCGAAGCCGTTGCCGCGTGGGAGATGATGTTGAAACTCTTGCCTGCCAACGATACTCGCCGTGCGGTGATTGAGCGCAGTATCGCGCAGGCGATGCAGCATTTGTCGCCGCAGGAGAGTAAGTAAGAAGAAGCCCGATGGTGACGCCATTGGAGCCAGGCGGATGACAACGTGCGCTATGTTTATGCCGGATGCGGCGTGATCGCCTTATTCGGCCTACAAAATCGTGCAAATTCAATACATTGCTCGATCTGCGTAGGCCTGATAAGCATAGCGCATCAGGCAGTTTTGCGTTTGTCATCAATCTCAGCCCGATGATAAATCCATCGGGCTATTTTTTTATTGTGTCCCGCGTTGTTGCAGGAACAGAATGGTGGCCGCCACGCGTGAGCGGACATTGAGTTTACGCAGCAGATTGCGAATGTGCACTTTTACCGTCTGCTCAGAAATATTCAACACCGAGGCAATTTGCTTATTCGACAGCCCTTGCGCCAGCTCGTGCAGAACATCCAGCTCACGCTCCGTCAGCACGCTGAAGGGATCTTCTTCCGCACCGAACATTTCACGTTCGCGCAAGTACTGATTGACGCGTTCGCTAAAGACTTTGCTGCCTTTTGCTCCGGCGCGAATTGCTTCCAGCAATACTTCCGGGTCGCTGTCTTTTAGCAGATAGCCGTCTGCGCCTGCGTCTATCAGTGCAAAGACATCGCTGGAGGCATCTGATACGGTCAGGATAATAATTTGCGCGGTAACGCCATCCCTGCGCAAGGCATTGAGGGTATCCAGGCCACTCATACCTTTCATATTGAGATCCAGCAAGATAACGTCGATATCCAGTCGATTAGCCAGATCGATAGCACTAGCGCCGTCGCCTGCTTCGGCGACCACTTCAAAACCAGGATCAAGCTCCAGTAACTGACGAACACCGCGTCGCATAAGTGGATGATCATCCACAATCATCACCTGAAAAGGCGTTGCTTCAGGCATAGTAGTCTCCTGAGGTTTTATTAGAATCATTATGTTTGAGCGTAGCGTTGGTAACGCTACCAGGCGCGTGAATGTTACCCCATTTTATGTATGGGCATGTAGTAAAACTGCAAGTGAGGGTAGCAAGACAATGCTGTGGATATAAAAAAACCAACCTTAAAGGTTGGTTTTCTTAGGATTTTTGGTCGGCACGAGAGGATTTGAACCTCCGACCCCCGACACCCCATGACGGTGCGCTACCAGGCTGCGCTACGTGCCGACTCGTGGCTGCTTATACTACCGTTTTCCACACCGATTGCAAGTAAGATATTTTGCTAACTGATTTATAATTAATCAGTTAGCGATGAAACGCTTCTCGTCTGTCAGCACTTGCAATAACAAACTTAACTGTGGTTTTTCGTCTTTCACTCTTTCGCCACGTAAGTTGTAAGTGCGGTATTTACCGTTATTGTTCAGTACCAGCGTCATTTTCGGGGTGGTAATTGCCAGCGTATCGTTATCCGCCGCAGTCACCCAGTAATGACGGCGCTCAGGGTTGAACAAATCCTGACCTTGCGAATATTCGCTCGCTGGTGTGCTGACGTGTAGCAGACGTTGCATCAGCGTGGTCATCAGATCGGTATGGTCGGTCAGGGTATTAATTCGCTGTGCCGGTGTGCCTGGCCAGTGAATCACTAACGGCACCTGAAGATGACCGTGGGACCAGTCAAAGGTTTCTTCCTCTTCGACCAGCGGAATGCCCCGACCGGCAGTAATAATCACCACCGTATTGTCCAGCTTGCCGGACGCTTTCAGCGCATCAAGAACGCGGTTAATCTGGTCATCGACATTACCTGCCGCGCGGCTATATTTCCGTGCAAATGCTTGCTGGTTGCTGTCGTCAATGTTGGTGCCATTGAAAGATACCCATGAGAACCAGCGATTATCTTCTTGCGCGTAGCGGCTCAGCCAGTTGATCCACTGTGTGGCAGTCTGCTCATCGGATTGCGTGCGAACGCTCGGCATTGAGAAGTCTGACAACAATGCCTGACGATACAACGGGCTGGTAAAGCCATCGGATGAGAATAGCCCCAGTTGATAGCCTTGCTGGTTAAGCGCGGTAATTAATGCCGCAGGTGTACGGGTCGACAGAATGCCGTCCATATAACTTGGCGATATGCCATAGAACAGGCCAAAGATGCCGTTGTCGGTCGTGTTGCCGGAACTCATATGGCGCGTGAACGAAATATTTTGTTCCGCAAAGCCTGCCAGCGCAGGCATCTGCTTCTCAAAGCGTGAGTAGTTCAGGCCATCGACAGTAATCAGCAAGACGTTTTGCCCGGTGCCCATATCGCGGTAGCGCAGTTCGCTTAACGGATACTGTACGGAAACAGCATCTGGATTGCCTTGCTCAATAAGACGGCGTTGATACTCCTGCGCATCAAGCAAGCCATGCTTCTCAAGAAAACGTCGCGCCGTCATCGGGTACGAAAGCGGCAGGTTGGCGCGCTGCATGGTGATCGGGCGATAGAAGTTAGCATCGGCCCAAATATAAACCACATGCGAGGCAATAAAGGCGATGAATAAGAATGCGGCCAGCGGACGGGCGAAGCGCCGACGACGTGTCAGGCTGCGCAGCTTTTGCCAGCTCCACGTCGCAAATACCAGTTCAAGCAATAATATTACCGGCACACTGATGAACATCAGCTGCCAGTCGCGCGCCATCTCATTTTCGTCCGGGTTGATAACTAGCTGCCAGACGATGGGATTAAGATGGAGATGGAAACGGGTAAAGACTTCGCTATCGATCAGTAATAGCGTCATTCCCGCTGTTGCCAGAATGACGGACAAAAACCTCATCAGCCTCTGGGAGCCGACAATAAAGGTCAGCGGGAAGAGGATCAGCAAATAGGTGGCGAACACCAGGAAGCTGAAATGACCGATAATGCTTACGTAGGAATAAATACGACCCGCAAGCGTTGTCGGCCAGTCGGCGATAAACAGGTAACGGCTGCCAATGACGAGCGAAAGCAGAATATTGAACAGTGCAAACCAGTGCCCCCAACTGACCATCTGGGAGACTTTTTCACGGTAGCGCTGACGATGAGTTACCATAACCTGTTATCTGTTTCCCTTAGTGCGCTTTGTCTTCGTTGATAGAGGACTGTAAGGCGCGGGCAAAAGAGTTGGCAATCGCCTGGCGCTGAGCCGGGGCAATGCTGGTGTTGATAAGGTTGGTGACCATATTGCCTAACACCATCAGGGAAAGGTCGGTCGGAGCCTTATGTTTTTCCAGTACGTTGAGCAGCTCTGCGAGCAATTGTTCAACCTGTTCATCACTGTAGCGGGAAATTTGTGGCATAAATCGAAATCAGTTAGTTGATGAAAGGGCAACATATTACCGTAGCAACGGTTTTTTTTCTGCTTTTTTATACTTTAAATCATTCGCGTTACGCCACCTTCTGTAAAATGACCGCCATCTTTTATTGCGTCGCTTAACCAGCGGTGGTTGAATACCGCCCGGTCTAAAAGGAGAGTTTATCATGAGTCTGGATATCAACCAGATTGCTCTGCACCAGCTTATCAAGCGTGATGAGCAGAACCTTGAGCTGGTGCTGCGCGATTCATTGCTGGAACCGACGGAAACCGTCGTTGAGATGGTGGCGGAGCTGCATCGTGTCTATAGCGCCAAGAATAAAGCCTACGGTTTGTTTAGCGAGGAAAGTGAACTGGCGCAGACGCTGCGCTTACAGCGTCAGGGCGAAGAAGACTTTCTGGCATTTAGTCGGGCAGCAACTGGTCGCCTGCGTGACGAACTGGCGAAATATCCTTTTGCTGACGGCGGCTTCGTGCTGTTTTGTCACTATCGCTATCTGGCGGTTGAGTATTTGCTGATTTGCGTACTGAACAATTTAAGCAGTATGCGCGTTAACGAAAACCTCGACATCAACCCGACCCATTATCTCGATATTAATCATGCGGATATCGTTGCGCGTATCGATTTGACCGAGTGGGAAACTAATCCAGAATCGACCCGTTATCTCACTTTCCTGAAAGGGCGAGTAGGGCGCAAAGTGGCTGATTTCTTTATGGACTTCCTCGGTGCCAGCGAAGGATTGAATGCGAAAGCGCAAAACCGTGGACTGTTACAGGCGGTCGATGACTTTACCGCCGAAGCGCAACTGGATAAAGCAGAACGGCAGAACGTGCGCCAGCAGGTTTATAGCTACTGTAATGAGCAGCTGCAGGCAGGTGAAGAGATTGAACTGGAATCGCTGTCGAAAGAGCTGGCAGGCGTCAGCGAAGTGAGCTTCACGGAGTTTGCGGCTGAAAAAGGCTACGAACTGGAAGAGAGCTTCCCGGCAGACCGTAGCACACTGCGTCAGTTGACGAAGTTTGCCGGTAGCGGCGGTGGCTTGACTATTAACTTTGATGCGATGCTTTTAGGTGAACGCATCTTCTGGGATCCGGCGACCGATACCCTGACCATTAAAGGCACGCCGCCGAACCTGCGCGATCAATTGCAGCGCCGGACGTCCGGCGGCAATTAATCGGTTTTACGTAATGAATGCCAGATGCGGCGTGACGCCTTCTCTGGCCTGCAAATAACGGTAATACCTGTATGCCTGATAAGACGCACTGCGTCGCATCAGGCATAATCTGCGGATACAAAAAACCCCGCCGGAGCGGGGTTTTTTACAACTTATTCAGCAATTAAGCGCGAACGAAGTCGATGTGCTGCAGCTTCGGTTTGTACGGGTGACGCTGTACATCCTGAGCTTTAACTTTGATTTCTTTACCGTCAACAACGATGGTCAGAACTTCGCTGTAGAATTCAGCTTTAACTTGCATGTTCATGACTTTGTCGTGATCCAGCTCGATAGCCAGCGGCGCTTCTTTGCCACCGTAGATGATTGCCGGGAACTTGTTAGCGGCACGCAGGCGGCGGCTCGCACCCTTACCCTGCTCTTTACGTACTTCTGCGTTAATAGTAAACATTTCTTTCTCTCTTAAATTAATCCTGCTACAGGCGACCCAGCAACAGGTAAGTGATCTGCTTTGCGTATGCAAAAGCGGGCGAGATTCTATACTCAATCGCCTTATACATCAATCAAAACTACCATTAACCGCGTAATTCATGCGCCCGACGAAAACGACCTTCGTAATCGAACACTTTTTCACGCACTTGCCAGTACTGACCTTTCATGCGGGCAACAACAAAATCCGGATGGCGCAATAAGGCTTGCTGGGCGAGGATATCGGCGGCGGTTATCCAGCGCAGAGGGATGCCCGGTGTGCGCGTATGCGGGCGGATAAAAAGTTGTTCGAAGGCGGTACGCTGGGCGGGCGTTTGTAGACGGAAACGCTCACTCACATCCGCGCCGTCTTCATCGTAATAGGTGATTTTCAGCCATTCGCCTTTCTCGTCGTGACCATGCTGCAAAGACATGCCGCTACAGCGTAATACCAGCGCGTCTTTGAGTCGTAGCGCCGCTTTTAACATGTCGTCTGGATCAACCAGTACCGTGTCACATTCGCGGCATCGTCGGGCGGCAATATCGTTTTCCGCGTTACATTGTGGGCAATTTTTAAAACGGAAACGGAAGTCACACTGTTCGCGATGACCGTCGTCATCTTCAAACCACCCCTGACAGCGACGACCAAAGTGTTCAATCAATGTACCGTCGGCGGTCGTTTTGCCCCAGAAGGTGTTGGCAAAACCGCAGGCAGGGCAGAAAACCTGTACCGGAACGTTGTCACTTTTGCCTTTTGGGGTGCCAACTTCTGGCGCGTAGAGATCGTGAGGATTACCCGCATAATCAAGAATTAAGCAATCAGTCTTGCCGGGCGCCAGACGCAGACCGCGTCCGACAATTTGTTGGTAAAGACTCACTGATTCAGTAGGGCGCAGGATGGCGATAAGATCGACGTGCGGGGCGTCAAATCCGGTGGTCAGTACCGCAACGTTGACCAGATAGCGAAAACGCTGGGCTTTAAAATCTTCAATTAATACATCACGTTCAGCGCCGGGTGTGTCACCGGTAATGAGTGCTGCATCTTCGGCGGGCAGCAATCCCACAATCTCTTTTGCGTGTTCAACCGTCGCGGCGAAAATCATCACCCCTTTGCGCGTTGCGGCGAACTCCATAATCTGGCTGATGATGTGCGGCGTAATACGTTGTTGTTTTTTCAGCTCGCGGTTGAGATCGGCTTCGCTGAACAGCCCATTACTCTGTGCCTGCAAGCGGCTGAAATCGTATTGCACTACCGGCATATCAAGCCGTTCTGGTGGCGTCAGATAGCCGTGTTTAATCATATAACGCAGCGGCAGCTCATAAATGCAGTCACGGAAAAGGGCTTTCTCGTCGCCACGTACCATGCCGTGATAATGGAACTGGTAGATCCAGCCTTTGCCCAGCCGAAAAGGCGTGGCGGTCAGCCCCAACAGGCGTAAGTGGGGATTCACTTTTGTCAGGTGAGTAAGGATTTGCTGATACTGGCTCTCTTCATCGTCGCCAATGCGGTGGCATTCATCGACAATCAACAGCGAAAATTCACCCTGAAAGGCATCGAGATTGCGTGCGACCGACTGCACGCTGCCAAACACCACTTTACCGTGGCTCTCTTTACGCTTCAGCCCGGCGGCAAAAATATCGGCTTCCAGCCCCAGAGCCTGATATTTTGCATGGTTTTGCGCCACCAGCTCTTTGACGTGCGCCAGCACCAGCACGCGACCACGCGCCAGCCGTGCCAGTTCCGCTATCACCAGGCTTTTACCTGCACCAGTAGGCAGCACGATAACGGCAGGAGTTTTATGACGACGAAAATGGTTGAGCGTGGCATCCACGGCTTCTTGCTGATATGGACGGAGTGTAAAAATCATGGTCTCGCGTAGGTAGATTATTCTGCTAATAGTATGCCACGGATCTTTTTCTCTTGAGGGAAGTTATTAGACCGCTATACTGGGCGAACAACAGTTCAGATTTTCGGGTCATTACCCGACCTCCGTTTTTTACAGGCAAAATCACACACATGCGACTTGATAAATTTATCGCACAGCAACTCGGCGTTAGCCGTGCTATTGCCGGGCGTGAAATCCGTGCTACTCGTGTCACCGTCGATGGCGAAATCGTCCGCAATGCAGCGTTTAAACTGCTCCCTGAACACAGTGTGGCTTACGATGGAAACCCGCTGGCACAGCAACACGGACCACGTTACTTCATGCTCAATAAGCCTCAGGGCTATGTTTGTTCTACTGACGATCCGGATCACCCAACGGTGCTCTATTTTCTGGATGAACCGGTAGCGTGGAAACTACACGCAGCAGGGCGGCTGGATATCGACACTACCGGCCTGGTGCTGATGACAGATGATGGTCAGTGGTCGCACCGCATTACTTCTCCACGTCATCATTGCGAGAAAACCTACCTGGTGACGCTGGAGTCCCCGGTGGCAGCCGATACGGCAGAGCAGTTTGCTAAAGGCGTGCAGTTACATAACGAAAAAGATCTCACTAAGCCTGCTGTGCTGGAAGTGATTACGCCGACGCAGGTACGTCTGACCATCAGCGAAGGGCGTTATCATCAGGTGAAACGCATGTTCGCCGCCGTGGGTAACCACGTGGTTGAGCTGCATCGTGAACGTATTGGCGGCATTACGCTGGATGCTGATTTAGCACCCGGTGAATATCGTCCATTAACTGAAGAAGAAGTTGCCAGCGTCGTCTAACACTTTAATAACTTTCAGGAGCCCGTTGTGACCACCCGACAGCATTCGTCGTTTGCTATTGTTTTTATCCTTGGCCTGCTGGCCATGTTGATGCCGCTGTCGATTGATATGTATCTGCCCGCGCTGCCAGTGATTTCTGCGCAGTTTGGTGTGCCAGCGGGCAGTACGCAGATGACCCTGAGTACCTATATTCTGGGTTTTGCGTTGGGGCAGTTAATCTACGGGCCGATGGCAGATAGCTTCGGGCGTAAGCCGGTGGTTCTTGGCGGTACGCTGGTATTTGCTGCGGCGGCGGTGGCGTGTGCACTGGCGCAAACTATCGATCAGCTGATTGTGATGCGTTTCTTTCACGGGCTGGCAGCGGCGGCGGCCAGCGTGGTCATCAACGCCCTGATGCGCGACATCTACCCGAAAGAAGAGTTCTCGCGGATGATGTCGTTTGTCATGCTGGTAACGACCATCGCGCCTCTGATGGCGCCGATTGTTGGCGGCTGGGTGCTGGTGTGGCTGAGCTGGCATTACATTTTCTGGATCCTCGCCGTGGCGGCGATTCTGGCTTCGGCGATGATCTTCTTCCTGATCAAAGAAACGTTACCGCCGGAGCGTCGTCAGCCGTTTCACATCCGTACCACCATTGGCAACTTCGCCGCACTGTTCCGCCATAAGCGCGTCCTGAGTTATATGCTGGCCAGCGGTTTCAGCTTTGCCGGGATGTTCTCATTCTTAAGCGCCGGACCGTTTGTCTACATTGAAATTAACCACGTCGCGCCGGAAAACTTTGGTTATTACTTTGCGCTGAATATTGTTTTCTTGTTCGTGATGACCATCTTTAACAGTCGCTTTGTTCGCCGCATTGGCGCGCTGAATATGTTCCGGTCGGGGCTGTGGATTCAATTTATTATGGCAGCGTGGATGGTCATCAGTGCGCTGCTGGGGTTGGGGTTCTGGTCGCTGGTGGTTGGTGTGGCGGCGTTTGTGGGCTGCGTGTCGATGGTGTCATCCAATGCGATGGCGGTCATTCTGGATGAGTTTCCCCATATGGCGGGAACGGCATCATCGCTGGCAGGAACCTTCCGCTTTGGTATTGGCGCCATTGTCGGTGCATTGCTCTCCCTTGCGACCTTTAACTCCGCATGGCCGATGATCTGGTCGATTGCGTTCTGTGCGACCTGCTCCATTCTCTTCTGTCTGTACGCCAGTCGGCCGAAAAAACGGTGATCTATTGCACAACGGGGAAGCTAAAAGGCTTCCTTTGTTGATGCATGTCAACCACAAATCCATCATTCCCCCGATATATGTTTATTTTATGTAAAATCAATTTATGTAAAAAGTCACATCATTGTAGTTAAAAAGGTTGAGTTAGATCGCAGAAACGGGTACATATAGCCCCGCAAACGTGACCACGCCCGCAGATATTATTTAAATCAGAGCCATAGAGGCCACGCAGGCGAGGCATCAATCTTTACGATCTGTTTAAAGACGGGTTGTTGTTGATGTGTTAAAATTGATGTAAACAAATTGTGAAGTAAATGTGCTTCCGGGGAAAATAAGTGACTTCATTACAACTCTCAATCGTCCATCGACTGCCGCAGAACTATCGCTGGTCTGCTGGTTTCGCAGGTTCGAAGGTTGAACCGATTCCGCAAAATGGACCGTGCGGTGACAACAGCCTGGTGGCGCTTAAATTGCTTAGCCCGGATGGTGATAATGCATGGTCGGTGATGTACAAACTAAGCCAGGCGTTAAGCGACATTGAAGTTCCATGCTCGGTACTGGAGTGTGAAGGTGAGCCGTGCCTGTTTGTAAATCGCCATGATGAGTTTGCGGCGACATGCCGATTGAAAAATTTTGGTGTGGCAATTGCCGAGCCCTTCTCAAATTACAATCCTTTTTAAGCGTCAGCTTAACGCCAGTAGCTGACGCGTATACTCCTGCTGTGGTGCGGCAAATACGCGCGCGCACGGTCCTTGTTCCACCACTTCCCCCTGTCGCAGTACGATAACCTGATGACATAGCGCGCGGACGACGTGTAAATCGTGGCTGATAAACAAATAGGCCAGTTGATGCTTTTGTTGCAATGATTTCAATAGCGTCAATATTTGCGCCTGTACCGTTTTGTCGAGCGACGATGTTGGTTCATCAAGAATGATCAGTGAAGGCTTAAGAATCAACGCCCTGGCAATCGCTATGCGTTGTCGTTGCCCCCCGGAAAACTCTGCAGGATAGCGGTGGCGTGTTTCAGGATCTAACCCCACTTCATGCATCACGGCTATCACTTGTTGTTCGCGTTGTGCGGCAGAAAGCGTCGGCTGGTGAACCCGTAAGCCTTCCTCAATAATCTGCAAAACGTTGAGTCGTGGGTTGAGCGAGGAGTTTGGATCCTGAAATACCACCTGAATGCGATGACGAATAGGTAACAGCTGGCGGCGATTTAAATTTTGCAGTGGCTGACCGTCAAAGATAATGCTGCCCTGAGAGTTAATCAGTCTCAGCAGCGCCAGTCCCGTCGTGCTTTTCCCGGAACCTGACTCGCCTACTAAACCCAGTGTTTCACCCGCCCGTAGCGTAAAACTGATGTTTTTCACCACCACATTATGATCCACAATGCGCTTCAAGATCCCTTTACGAATGGGGAAGGCAACCTGAAGCTGTTCAACATCTAGCAACGTTGAGGCAGGTTCTGGCAATGGCACCGGGTCGCCTGACGGTTCACTGTTGAGTAGCTTTTTTGTGTAAGGATGTGTGGGTGAGGCAAATAGCGTAGCGGCGTTATTTTGCTCGACACAGCGACCGTTTTGCATTACCGCCACGCGGTGGGCCAGTTTTCTGACAATGCTGAGGTTATGAGTAATAAACAGCATACCCATATTCAGCTCGCCTTGCAGTTCGCGCAACAGCTGTAAAATCTGCGCCTGGACAGAGACGTCCAGCGCGGTGGTCGGTTCATCGGCAATTAATAATTCCGGGCGCGTTAATAGCGCCATTGCAATCATCACCCGCTGGCGTTCGCCGCCTGAGAGCTGATGAGGGTAATCTGCCAGTCGTTTTGCTGCCTGACGGATACCGACGCGATCAAGGCAATTTAATATCTCGCCACGTGCCGCTTCTCGTCGCATCCCGCGATGGAGTGAAAGCACTTCATAAAGCTGTTTTTCCAGAGTATGCAATGGATTTAACGACACCATTGGCTCCTGGAAGATCATGGCTACCTTATTACCGCGTACGCCGCGCAACGTTTGCTCGCTGGCATGAAGTAGCGATTCGCCATGAAAACGAATATCTCCAGCAAGATATTCTACCGGCGGGGAAGGGAGCAGACGTAAAATCGACAGCGCAGTAACGCTCTTGCCAGAACCTGACTCGCCCACCAGCGCCAGCGTTTCGCCAGCCTCAATCTGTAGTGAAACATCATTCACTACGGTACGGACAGTTTGCTGATGGCGAAAACCCACCGACAAGTTTTCAATCGCTAACAGAGTTTGCGTCATACTACACCGCCTTATTAGGATCAAATGCGTCGCGGACGGCTTCACCAATAAAAATCAGCAAAGACAACAATATCGCCACCGACAAGAAGGCGGTGATCCCAAGCCACGGGGCCTGAAGGTTATTTTTCCCTTGTAACAGCAGTTCGCCGAGTGACGGTGAACCGAGCGGCAGACCGAAGCCGAGGAAATCGAGTGAGGTCAGGGTAGTTATTGAACTGCATAAAATAAACGGTAAAAAGGTGAGGGTAGCGACCATGGCATTTGGCAACATATGACGCAGGATGATACTGCGATCGCTGACGCCAAGCGCCTGCGCCGCGCGGATGTAGTCGAAATTACGGGTACGTAAAAACTCCGCCCGCACCACACCGACCAGACTCATCCAGCCAAACAAGACGGTAATTGCCAACAGCCACCAGAAGTTAGGCTGTACGACGCTGGAAAGTAAAATAATCAAAAACAGCGTCGGCATCCCCGACCATACTTCAATAAAACGTTGTCCCCAAAGATCGACTTTACCGCCGTAATAGCCTTGTAGCGCCCCCGCCAGCACGCCCATCACGCTGGAGCAGAGGGTCAGCATCAGGCCAAACAGAACTGAGATCCGCGTGCCATAGAGAATGCGCGCCAGCACATCGCCGCCGTTGGCATCTGTTCCCAGCCAGTTTTGCCGGGAGGGGGGAGAAGGGAAGGGCTTATCGGTAGCAAAGTTGATACTGGTAGCACCAAAGCGAATCGGTGCCCACAGTACCCAGCCGTTATTTTCCAGCCGTTGCTTCAGCCACGGGTCCTGATAATCTGCCGAGCTTGCCAGCGGACCGCCAAAATCGCTTTCGCTGTAGTTTTGCAGCAACGGGAAATACCAGCTGCCGTCATAACGCACCAGCAACGGTTTATCGTTGGCGATAAGTTCAGAACACAAACTCAAACCAAACAAGACGAGGAAAATCCATAACGACCAGTAGCCGCGACGGTTATGGCGAAAACGCGCCCAACGGGCCTGATTGACGGGGCTGAGTCGCGACATTAACGTCCCTCAAAATCAATACGCGGATCGACCAGCGTATAGCTGATATCACTGACGATATTCAGCAGCAGGCCAATCAGGGTGAAAATATACAAGGTGCCAAACATCACCGGATAATCGCGCGAGACGGTCGCTTCGTAGCCCAGTAAGCCAAGACCATTGAGTGAAAACATCACCTCAATCAGCAGCGAGCCGGTAAAAAACATGCTGATAAACGTCGCCGGAAAACCGGCAATCACCAGCAGCATGGCGTTACGAAACACATGTTTCCAGAGAATATTTTTCTCACTGACCCCTTTCGCACGCGCGGTAACCACGTATTGCTTGCGCACTTCATCAAGGAATGAGTTTTTGGTCAGCATGGTCAGCGCCGCAAAGCCGCCAATCACTGTCGCCAGCACGGGTAACGTGATATGCCACAGATAATCAGTGATTTTCTGATACCACGGCAGCGAATCAAAGTTAGCGGAAACCAGGCCGCGTAGAGGGAACAGGTCGAAATAGCTGCCGCCTGCGAAGAAGACAATCAGCAGGATGGCAAACAAAAAGGCCGGAATGGCGTAGCCGATAATGATAAATGCGCTACTCCAGACGTCAAAGCGGCTTCCATTATAAACAGCTTTGCGAATGCCTAACGGAATCGACACCAGATAGATAATCAGCGTGCTCCATAATCCGAGGGTGATGGAAACCGGCAGACTGTCTTTAATCAGCGTCAGCACCGAGGCGCTGCGAAACAAGCTGTCGCCAAAATCAAAGCGGATGTAGTCCCAGAGCATTTTGAAGTAACGTTCGTGGATCGGCTTATCGAAACCGTAGCGATGAGTGATCTCGGCGATCACTTCTGGATCTAATCCGCGTCCGCCACGGTAATTACTGTCGCTGATATTGCCGACGCCCGTTTGCGCATGGCTGGCACGAACACCTTCACCGCCTGCGCCGGGTAATACTCCGGCATTACCAAACTCAATGGCGGCGATGGCCTGGTCGACCGGACCGCCAGGCGCAATTTGCACGATGAAAAAGTTGATGGTGATAATCGCCCATAACGTTGGGATCACCAGCAACAGACGGCGAATCAGATAAGCGCCCATCTACTCTCCCTGTTGTCTGGCTGACGGCAGTTTGGCCGCTTTATTGACGTCATACCACCAGGTATCGATACCGAGGCTGTAAATAGGGCGCACAGCGGGTTGGGAGAATTTATCCCACCAGGCGAGACGGTCTTCCGCCATGTACCACATTGGCAGCATGTAATAATTCCACGTTAATACGCGATCCAGTGCGCGCCCTAACGGCAGCAATTTTTCTTTATTTCCCTGCGCGGCAATAATCTGGTTGATCAGCGAGTCGATAACCGGACTTTGCACGCCGGGTGCATTATAAGTGGAGTTGATATATTCCGATGACCAGGAAATCTGTAAATCGGAACTGGGCCACGGCATTGCTCGCCACACGCGCGGCATCATGTCATAGTCGCGACTGCGCATTCGGTTGGTAATTTGCGAGTTATCCACCTTGCGAATGTCCATACTGATACCCAGCCGTTGCAGGCTGTGCTGGAACGGCAATACCCACTGACTATTGCTGCTCGAAGGCAGCAATAACTCAAAGCTGAGCGGTTGACCCGTTGTGGTATTTACGCGTTGCTGGCCCTTCAGCACCCAGCCCGCTTCGTTGAGAAGTTTGTCGGCTTTTAACAGGTTGTCACGATCGTAGCCATCGCCTTTGGATACCGGCGGCTGGTAGATTTGCGTGAAGACTTCTGGTGGTAACTCTTTTTTCATCGGCGCCAGAAGCACCAGTTCAGCTGCGTCGGGGTAATTTCTAGCCGCGTATTCGGTATTCTGAAAATAACTGTTCGTGCGACTCCAGGCATTGTAAAACAACGCCTTGTTCATCCATTCAAAGTCAAAGGCGAGAGTGATCGCTTCCCGGACCCGGCGATCGCTGAATACCGGACGCTGGATGTTAAACGCCAGCCAGCGCGTATCCTGTGCCGACTCGTTCTTTTGTTCGTCTTTGATAATGTATTTTTTGTCGAAATTTTTACCGGTATAGCGCGTGGCCCAGTTTTTGGCGTCGTTTTCCATACGCAAATCAAAAGCACCGGCTTTAAATGCTTCAAAAGCGACATTATCATCGAGGTAATAATCGTAGCGAATGGTGTCGAAATTCCAGCGCCCACGGTTTACCGGTAAGTTTGCCGCCCAGTAATCTTTCACGCGGGAATAGACAATATTCTGCCCCATTTTCCAGGACGTAATTCGGTACGGACCACTGGCAAGCGGAGGCGTGGCGAGCGGATCGCTAAGTTTGTGATCCTTCCAGTATTTTTCTGGAAATACCGGCAGCGAAAACAGACTCAGCATATCTTCTTTACCGGGTTTGGCTAATTCAATGCGCACGGTTAACGGCGCAATGGCTTTAACGGTAGTGCCTTTATAAACCAGACGAAATTGCGGCACGCCTTCGGTCATAAATTTTTGAAAAGTGAATTCAACATCGCGGGCAGTAATAGGCGAACCGTCATGAAAACGGGCGCGTGGATTAATGGCGACTTCCACCCAGGAATAATCGTCAGCATAGCGCGCGCTTTCGGCAATCAGCGGGTAATAACTGCCTGGCTCGTCATCGGAGGTGGTAAATAGCGTGTCGTACAACTGCTCGGTGCGTGCGCCGGGGTTGCCGCGCAATGCATAACGGTTGAAATTATCGAAGGTGCCGAGGGCTGACAACGTTATCTGCCTACCTTTTGGCACGGCGGGGTTCACATAATCAAAATGGTTGAAATTAAACGCGTACCGGGGTTCTCCCAGCACTGCAAAGGCATAGCTTTCCTTGATAGCCTGCGCCTGCGCACCAAAGGTGAACAGAGCGATAAACAGCAGCAGTATGCGCACAATCATCTGCAACGGATTTCCTTTTACTCATCATTAGCCGCAATCCGGCATACTTTCACTATGAATAATAAGGGACGCACGCACACCTTACCACTGTGGCGTATGAGGTTTCTCCAGCCAGCGGATAAAATCATCCAGCGGCAGGGGGCGACTAATCCAGTAACCTTGCAGGAAATTAACGCCACGTTCGCGCAGCCAGCGCGCCTGTTCCGGTGTTTCAACCCCTTCAGCAACTGTCAGCATATTGAGACGTTTCGCCAGCGTCAGCACCGCGTCAAGTACGGGTGAGGTGACCGTTTCCGTACCTATGGCGTTGATAAAGCCACGGTCAATTTTCAGGTAATCGAGCGTGAAACGTTCCAGATAAATAAGCGCGCTGTGCCCGGTGCCGAAGTCATCAATAGCAATTTCTACGCCGACTGAATGCAGCCAGGCGAAGAGTTGCGTGGCTTCTTGCTCTTTCAGCATATCGCGCTCGGTAATTTCCAGCACAATCTGGAAATGGTGTGCGGGCAGGGAAGTGAGCAGTTTTTGGATATCTGCTTTAAAGCTCTCGCTGTGCAGATGATCCGGCGCGATGTTAATGCCAAATTTCACGCCCACCGGCAGTATGTTTTCTAATTCTGCGGCATCACGAGCAATCAGCTCAAACAGATGCTGGGTGAGAGGTACAATCATCTTTTGCGATTCGGCATAGTGAATGAAGGCGTCCGGGGGAATTTCACCCACTACCGGGTGACGCCAGCGTAGCAGTACTTCCAGGCCAGTTACCCGCAGTGTTTGTGTATCAACCACCGGTTGATACACCACGTAAAATTGCTCACGTTTGATGGCCATCATAATTTCTCTGCCTGGGCGCATACGCACGCTCATCAGGTAATAGCAGAGCAGGCCAACGACAGTTCCACTCATACCACCCAGTAGAAACGCGTACCACACATCGTTCCATGTCCAGTCATCAGCATAAAGCCGAACGGTCAGCGGAAGGCCTGCAATTTTGGTTTCACGTACCGGCGTGCCGGTTAACTCACGGACGTTCATCAAATGCGACGTAAAAGTCGATAGCGCAGTATCACCAATAATGAGCGCGATACCGTTGAAATCTTGCTGGTGATAGCTATAGAAAATATACGGCGTCAGGTTCAGATTCAATGCTGCAAAAACGCCGCTATTTTTTAATAAAGGGTTACGATACCAGATGACGATCGTTGGTTTATTGGGCACCATCGGTGTGCCTGGCAATATTGCCATATCAATATCTTTGCCGATGTTTAGTGCCGGAATCAGTTCACTGAGTGGGATGTCCATCTCACCAGTTGCAGAAGAACAGAAGCTCTTTTTATCCTTTACCAGCACAAACGTTCGCACGTTCATGCTAAATGCTGCGCGTGCAGTCAGCTCCGGGTTAGCTTGCTGGCAGGTATCTAAGGTAAGCGGCTGGAGCCTGTCAGTGGTGGATTTCAGGTCGGCAAAATAGGTATTGAGATATTTTTGTACGTCGCTAATCAAGGTGTCGTATTTGACTTCGTGTTTATGCCAGGCCACTAAAAACTGAAGGCAGCTGACCAGTATCGCAATCATCACGCCCGCAATAATGCAGGTGAGCAGGATCTTACGTCCAGAAGAGGGAGCTCGTATGAACATGGTTCCGATAATATCCTGAAAATACGACAACACTAAAAGGAAAGAATGACGGGACTATAGCCTGGTTCAAGATGTGGAAACATCATTTTCTCGGATGAGAAAAACCAAAAAGCACTGCCTAAGCAGTGCTTTTCGTTAACTCGTCAGGATAGCCAAGGGATTGCATCCAAACGATTTATTAGCTACGGCTGAGAACCCGACGTGCTTCGTTGTAACGCTTCTTCCAGTACGGCTCATTCATGCTGGAAATAATTACACCACTGCTGGTGGATGCGTGAACAAACTGATTATTACCGATATAAATACCGACATGGCGTCCGGTTGAACCCGCGCGGAACAGGACTAAGTCGCCTGTACGCAAATTACTACGGGAAACTGATTTCCCCATTTCCTGCTGTTCATACGTTGAACGCGGAAGCTCTAAGCCAAATTGTTCACGGAATGTACGTTGTACGAAACCAGAACAATCGATACCTTTTTTGGTGCTGCCGCCCAGACGATAACGAACGCCTTTCCAGTCAGCATACTGATCCATAATTCGCGATTTCACGTCGACATTACGAACCAGGTTTTCAAATTCATCCTGAGAAGCTTGCAGTGATGATGTTTCACTACCCACTGCACGTGTCTCAGGATGCATATTCTTTGCGGTGTTGTTTGCACTACATGCAGAAAGCAGA
>NZ_AEJZ01000017.1:0-16384 GCF_000208525.1 Escherichia sp. TW14182 | reverse complement strand
TGGCTGGCAAAGTGCTGGAACGCGCGCGCGCCTGCCGCAAACCGGTGGTAGTCTGCTTCCTCGGTCGTGGCGAAACGCCAGTGGATGAGCAGGGGCTACAGTTTGCTCGCGGCACCAAAGAAGCGGCGCTGAAAGCAGTGATGCTTTCCGGCGTGAAACAAGAACATCTCGACCTGCATACGCTAAACCAGCCGTTGATTGCTGACGTGCGCGCTCGCCTGAAGCCGCAACAGAAATACATTCGTGGCCTGTTCTGCGGCGGCACGCTGTGCGACGAAACGATGTTCGCGGTGATGGAAAAACACGGCGATGTGTACAGCAACATTCAGCCCGATCCTGAATTCCGCCTGAAAGATATCAACCGCAGCATCAAACACACCTTCCTCGACTTTGGCGATGACGACTTCACCAACGGCAAACCACATCCAATGATTGACCCCACCAACCGTATCAGCCGCTTGATCGAAGAGGCGCGCGATCCCGAAGTGGCGGTGATCGTGATGGATTTTGTGCTCGGATTTGGATCGCATGAAGATCCGGTCGGTTCCACCATTGAAGCGATCAAAGAAGCGAAAGCGATCGCCGCTGCCGAAGGCCGCGAGTTGATCATTCTCGCCTATGTGCTGGGTACCGATCTTGATACGCCATCGTTAGAACAACAAAGCCAGATGTTGCTTGATGCCGGAGTGATTCTGGCGAGCAGCAGCACCAATACCGGATTGCTGGCGCGTGAATTTATCTGCAAAGGGGAGGAAGCCTGATGAGCCCGTCACTGTTTAGCCAACCGTTGAACGTTATTAACGTCGGTATCGCCATGTTTAGCGATGACCTGAAAAAGCAGCATGTAGAAGTGAATCAACTCGACTGGACGCCGCCGGGGCAGGGCAATATGCAGGTGGTACAGGCGCTGGATAACATTGCCGATTCGCCGCTGGCAGACAAAATCGCTGCCGCTAATCAGCAGGCGCTGGAGCGCATTATTCAGTCGCATCCGGTGCTAATTGGTTTTGATCAGGCGATTAACGTGGTGCCGGGCATGACGGCGAAAACCATTCTTCACGCCGGACCACCGGTCACCTGGGAAAAAATGTGCGGCGCGATGAAAGGCGCGGTCACCGGGGCGCTGGTGTTCGAAGGGCTGGCGAAAGACCTCGACGAGGCGGCTGAACTGGCGGCTTCCGGGGAGATCACCTTCTCGCCGTGCCACGAACATGATTGCGTGGGGTCGATGGCGGGGGTTACCTCGGCCTCGATGTTTATGCACATCGTGAAAAACAAAACCTACGGCAACATCGCTTACACCAACATGAGCGAGCAGATGGCGAAGATTTTGCGTATGGGCGCCAACGACCAGAGCGTGATCGACCGCCTCAACTGGATGCGCGATGTGCAGGGACCAATGCTGCGCGACGCGATGAAAATTATCGGTGAGATCGATCTGCGCTTAATGCTGGCGCAGGCGCTGCATATGGGCGATGAGTGTCATAACCGCAATAACGCCGGGACGACGCTGCTGATTCAGGCGCTGACGCCGGGGATTATTCAGGCGGGCTATTCCGTCGAGCAACAGCGCGAAGTGTTTGAGTTTGTCGCCAGCAGCGACTACTTCTCCGGCCCGACGTGGATGGCGATGTGTAAAGCGGCGATGGATGCGGCGCACGGCATCGAATACAGCACCGTGGTCACCACCATGGCGCGTAACGGCGTTGAGTTCGGCCTGCGGGTCAGCGGCCTGCCAGGGCAATGGTTTACCGGTCCGGCGCAGCAGGTGATCGGCCCGATGTTTGCCGGGTATAAGCCGGAGGATTCGGGGCTGGATATCGGCGACAGCGCCATCACCGAAACCTACGGCATTGGTGGATTTGCTATGGCGACCGCGCCCGCAATCGTCGCGCTGGTGGGCGGCACGGTGGAAGAGGCTATCGATTTCTCCCGCCAGATGCGTGAAATCACTCTCGGCGAGAACCCGAACGTCACCATTCCGCTGCTCGGTTTTATGGGCGTACCGTCGGCTATCGACATCACCCGCGTGGGCAGCAGCGGCATTCTGCCAGTGATCAACACCGCCATCGCCCATAAAGATGCGGGCGTCGGCATGATTGGCGCGGGCATTGTGCATCCGCCATTCGCCTGCTTCGAGAAAGCCATTCTTGGCTGGTGCGAACGTTACGGCGTCTGACTTACATGTTTATGCCGGATGCGGCGTGAACGCCTTATCCGGCCTACGAATGGCACAAGAGTTTGTAGGCCTGATAAGACGCGCGAGCGTCGCATCAGGCATTTTTCACCATTGCCGGATGGCACAAGAATCTGTAGGCCTGATAAGCGTAGCGCATCAGGCAGTCTGGCGTTGGTCATAACCCCATCACCCTCTGTAGCGGACATAACAACATGAAAGAACTTGTGGTCGTTGCCATTGGTGGCAACAGCATTATCAAAGATAACGCCAGCCAGTCGATTGAGCATCAGGCAGAGGCGGTGAAAGCCGTCGCCGATACGGTGCTGGAAATGCTGGCTTCCGATTACGACATTGTGCTGACCCACGGCAACGGGCCGCAGGTCGGGCTGGATTTACGCCGCGCGGAGATTGCCCACGAGCGTGAAGGGCTGCCCTTAACGCCGCTGGCGAACTGTGTGGCAGATACGCAAGGCGGCATTGGCTATCTGATCCAACAGGCGCTGAACAACCGACTGGCGCGTCACGGCGAGAAAAAGGCCGTCACCGTGGTGACTCAGGTGGAAGTGGATAAAAACGATCCGGGTTTTGCTCATCCCACCAAGCCCATCGGCGCATTCTTCAGTGAAAGCCAGCGTGACGAATTACAAAAGGCAAACCCGGACTGGCATTTTGTTGAGGATGCCGGACGGGGCTATCGCCGCGTAGTCGCCTCGCCGGAACCGAAACGTATTGTCGAAGCACCTGCCATTAAGGCACTGATCCAACAAGGCTTTGTAGTGATTGGCGCGGGCGGCGGCGGAATTCCGGTGGTGCGCAGCGAAGCGGGGGATTACCAAAGCGTGGACGCGGTTATCGACAAAGATCTCTCTACCGCGCTACTGGCCCGCGAAATTCACGCCGACATTCTGGTGATCACCACCGGCGTGGAAAAAGTGTGTATTCACTTTGGCAAACCCCAGCAGCAGGCGCTCGATCGGGTGGATATTGCCACCATGACCCGCTATATGCAGGAAGGGCATTTCCCGCCCGGCAGCATGTTGCCAAAAATTATCGCCAGCCTCACATTCCTGGAACAGGGCGGAAAAGAAGTGATTATCACCACGCCAGAATGCCTGCCAGCGGCGCTGCGCGGTGAAACGGGCACCCATATCATTAAAACGTAAGGACGTAAGATGAAAGAAAGTAATAGCCGCCGTGAGTTTCTGAGCCAGAGCGGTAAGATGGTCACCGCCGCCGCGCTGTTTGGTACCTCTGTGCCGCTTGCCCATGCGGCGGTCTCTGGCATCACAAACTGCGAAGCGAATAACACCATGAAAATCACTGACCCGCACTACTATCTCGACAACGTGCTGCTGGAAACCGGTTTTGACTACGAAAAAGGCGTGGCAGTACAGACCCGCACGGCGCGCCAGACCGTGGAGATTCAGGACGGCAAAATTGTTGCCCTGCGCGAGAACAAGCAGCATCCGGACGCCACGCTGCCGCACTATGACGCTGGCGGTAAGTTGATGCTGCCCACCACCCGCGACATGCATATTCATCTCGACAAAACCTTTTACGGCGGGCCGTGGCGCTCGCTCAATCGCCCGGCAGGCACCACCATCCAGGACATGATTAAGCTTGAGCAGAAAATGCTGCCGGAGCTGCAACCTTACACTCAGGAGCGGGCGGAAAAACTGATCGATTTATTGCAGTCGAAAGGCACCACCATTGCCCGTAGCCACTGCAATATCGAACCGGTTTCCGGCCTGAAAAATCTGCATAACTTACAGGCGGTGCTGGCACGACGTCAGGCGGGCTTCGAGTGTGAAATTGTCGCCTTCCCGCAGCACGGTTTGCTGTTGTCGAAATCGGAACCCTTAATGCGCGAAGCGATGCAGGCGGGGGCGCATTACGTCGGCGGGCTGGATCCCACCAGCGTTGATGGCGCGATGGAAAAATCTCTCGACACCATGTTCCAGATTGCGCTGGACTACGACAAAGGCGTCGATATTCACCTGCACGAAACCACGCCGGCAGGCGTGGCGGCCATCAATTATATGGTTGAAACCGTAGAGAAAACGCCGCAACTGAAGGGCAAGCTGACCATCAGTCACGCCTTTGCGCTGGCAACGCTTAACGAGCAACAGGTGGATGAACTGGCAAACCGCATGGCGGCGCAGCAAATTACTATCGCCTCGACGGTGCCGATTGGCACGTTGCATATGCCGCTCAAACAACTGCACGATAAGGGCGTCAAAGTGATGACCGGCACCGACAGCGTTATCGACCACTGGTCGCCTTACGGCCTGGGCGACATGCTGGAAAAAGCCAATCTGTACGCGCAACTCTATATTCGTCCTAACGAACAGAACCTCTCCCGATCGCTGTTTTTAGCCACCGGCGATGTCCTGCCGCTGAATGAAAAAGGCGAGCGCGTCTGGCCAAAAGCGCAGGATGACGCCAGCTTTGTGCTGGTGGACGCCTCCTGTTCCGCCGAGGCGGTGGCGCGTATCTCGCCACGTACAGCAACGTTCCATAAAGGGCAACTGGTATGGGGGCGTGTGGCAGGTTGATGTCCGTTTGAAATGTCTTCAACGGTGAGTCGTAAGAGATTTATCGCCCCAGGGAGTGGGGCAACTTGAATATGGGTTTGTTGGCCTTGATTCTTCTGAGCCGGAGACATTGTGTGTGGCACCGCTAACCACACAGTAAACCTTACGAGCCGCCTTAAGCATCCGGCAACGCATAACACTTCACCGGTTTTCCGTCTTTCATTTCCACCAACATGCGGCTGGTCTGCAACGGCTTGTCCAGCATATTTTGCTGGAATTGGTCGAACGCCATGCGGGCTTCCTTAATTGCGACTTTTTGCGGCATTAAGCTGTTATTGCACCATTTTCGCAAAATGACTTTATTGGCGCTGGTGGTATTCGCCTGTTCTGCTACGGCGCCGATGCTATCAATTCGTGACTGTAATTGTTTTTCTACCTTGCTGATAACTGTATCGAACTGCGCATAATGGTGTTCTATAGCCTGCTGACGGCGTTCTACCAGCATCGTCTGACCCTCACTATGGCTGACCAGATGTAATGCTTGCCCGCGTACCCTCATCGCTAAATCCCACTCCATCGTCCGTTCTTCAATAATTTTTTGTTGCGCCTGAATTTTACTGGTGATGGTTGCGCTACTGAAAAAACTGCCGTCATTTATAGAGGCTACCTTCTCGCCAGCAAAGGCAATATCCGTCAGCAGATGATCCTGGAGCGTTGAAAAATCTTTTTCGATAGCTTCAAGTATTTGCCGTATTTCTGGCGAAGATTGCCCCTCAATGACGACAGGTGTGATTTGCTGTAAATACTGAATAGCGCCGACAATTTCAGATTTGCGGGCATTGTTCTGGAACGCAGAAATCTCCCGAATAGTTTCAATTATCTGCGTCAGTTTATTGCTGATATCTGCCAGATGTTTTTGTGCCAGTATCGCTGAAGCGACATTCAGTAATATGCTGGCATTGACTAATTGATTCAGTTTGTCAGGGTTCAGCAAAACTGCGTGCGCTTTAATTCCTTTTTCCCCGAGACTGAAGCCACGATATCCCGAGCCATCTTTCACTTTCGCCAGTGCGCCATCAATTATGACTTCCATATAGTGATGACTGGCGACATGGGCGGCGGTGGCGAGCGAAGGAAGCGTCTGTAAGAGTGGGCCTAACCGTGAAATTTCAGTAATGTCATGTCGTATCAGAGTGTCGGGGTGGGTAATTTCATTTAAAGCGATAGACGATACAGTTAAAACGCGCTGCGACTTTTCATTTTCAAACACCCAGCGATTGCCATAGTTTGCGGTTGACATTGCCGTTGATGATACCGATTCGCTCAGACGGTGATGGCGGGAATTTTTTAAGCGAATCCAGGCAATTTGCACTACACAGGGCAAGGTGATTCGGAACGCCGGGTTGGAAATATCATAAGCGGTATATAAACCGGTGAGGGCTAACCCGACAGGACCGGTGAGAACGCCCAACACGCGACCTATCCCCAGACCCGCAATTAGCGGGAGTGCCTTCCCCGTGGCGATCTGCGCCAGACCGCTTGCTACCATTGCCGCACGTTGCAAAAGTGGCAGCTCCATACGTGACAACTTATCCAGGCTAATACTGGTGTTAATTCCCATATCACGGAGAAGCTGACGGCGATCGTCATCTGACATTTTGTTCCAGGATGACGCAAAAACGGCATCGATAATCAGTGATTCTTTTTCTTTTACCGGGGCATTTTTCGCGACTTTAATTTTCAGATGGCTGGCGACATCGTCAACAATTTCGCTATAGCTAACGCCATTGCGTCGGAACAGATTCATTACGGTGTTACCGCCAAAATGTTGCAGTTCGCGAATCAGCAAACGCAATGTTTCCTCATCAACAGCTTCGCTATTTTTACCATCGCGCAAGGCCTTTTTAACGCGGTCAGACTGGGAAAAATTAAATTTTCCGTCTGGGGTAATGTAATCAATCAGCAGATCGATATCGTTTTTGTCGGCATTCAGTAGCAGAGCAACCAGCGTTTCATCGCCCTTAATGTCAATCTCACTCATTTAATTGTCTCGTTGAATAGTGACTGGACGTTATTAGAAGCAGCGCGCCCTACGAAAAAGTTTCATACGTAAGTCTGGCGGCGAAAAAATAAAATCCCCAATCTTTGTGTCATAAAGCATAAATTCA
Source organism: Escherichia sp. TW14182 (assembly GCF_000208525.1). NCBI lineage: Bacteria > Pseudomonadati > Pseudomonadota > Gammaproteobacteria > Enterobacterales > Enterobacteriaceae > Escherichia > Escherichia sp. TW14182. The sequence goes on along the minus strand of NZ_AEJZ01000017.1, from coordinate 9,503 downwards.
GTGAATTATTTTCACCAAGCGGTTTAAATTTCTTACGTATGCGTGTGATCAATGTTTTTGTGAGATATATAACGTTTTATTGATGTAAAAATCGAGACTTTTCCTATAATGAGCGGGCGATTTTTTTCGTTGCTGGTGATGTTCTGCCCTGCAAATTTCTTTTCCTTCACTCAAGGTATTTAGATGTTTTCGCTGACTTTGTTCCTCGACACGTTAACCTCTGTTAATCCAGAAAATGTGCCGATTTATGTCGCTATTGTGGTTGGGGTTTTGTTGTTGGGTTTCATTGTCCGTTACGCTATTCCTTCATTTAGGGTTTCAGCGCGCTTTAAACAAAAAGCGAAAGCAATTCGGCAACTTGGCAATGAAAAACCGGCACAACAACTCGAAAAATTAGACGCGTTATTCTCTGATAAATTTTTTGCGCATCCCTGGAGCGAATTTAAAGAGTCTCTACATCGCCAGTTTGAGTTTGACGAAAACAGCGGGCAAAAAAAAATTAGCGCCATCCGTTCAACGGCTCCGTCGTCAGCATGGTTTACGGAACCGTTATTAGTCGAAATTCCTCTCTATACGGAAGCGTTTAAACATCTCCCTGGCATCCTGACCGGAATTGGGATCATCGGCACCTTTTCGGGGCTGATGATTGGTTTGCACCATTTTGACCCCAGCACGCCAGAGCAGGTCAGCGCCAGCGTCGCTAACCTTTTACGCGACGTTCTGTATGCGTTTTTAGGTTCGGCGTTTGCTATTACGTTTTCCATTCTGGTCACCATGTTTGAAAAATGGCGACTGGCGCAATGTTATAAAAACCTTGAACTTCTTACCGCCAGCATTGACCAGCTTTTTGAGGGCGGCGTCGGTGAAGATTACCTTTCGCAACTTCTTTCCAGTACTAAAGAAAACACCACCCATGCGCGGCAACTTAAGGATGGTCTGGTCACTGACCTGCGTGAAATGCTGCAAAACCTGGTGGATAGCCAGGTGCGGGAAAATCAAAAGCTGGCAGAGACATTATCAACAACATACCGCGAGTCAGGCCAACAGTTTGCTGAACAGGTCAGTGGTGCTATCGAAACCAGTCTGAAAAATCCGCTGGATAAAATTGCTGGTGTGGTGCAAACCGCCTCCGGCGATCAGAGCCATCGTGTGCAGTCGATGCTGGAGAACGTCCTGACCGCCTTTATGAGCAAAATGGATAACACCTTTGGTCAGCAATTCACCACCATGCAAGAGATGATGGGGCGTTCTGTGGAAGCCATTCAGTCTATGCAAAGCGGCTTCTCAACGTTGTTGCAGGATATGCGTCAGGCCGGGGATGACTCACGTCAGGGCAGCGCGCAACTGATCTCTCAACTGTTAAGCGAAATGAAAAGCGGTCAGCAGGAGATGCAGGCAGGGATGAATGAGATGCTGCGCAGCTTGCAGGAATCCGTTGCCCGTATTGGCGCAGAAGGTGAGGGCGCGGGCGAACGGATGGCGCAACAACTGGAAAAAATCTTTGCCGACAGCGAAGCGCGTGAAAAAGCGATGGCGGAACAGATGCGCGCGTTTATTGAGGCTATCCAGTCCAGTGTTCAGCAAGGGCAAAATGAAACCATGGAGAAAATGGCAGCTTCCGTGGATACGCTTGGCAGCCATATGGCGACGCTCTTTGCACAACTGGAAAATGGTCAGCAGCAACTTAATCAGCAGCAAAACCAGGCGCAAAATCTGCTGATGGGCAATATGAGCAAAGGTATCGAAACGCTGACGCAAAACCTGGCGGGCGTATTCAGCCAACTGGAGTCAGGGCAAAAACAGATGAGCCAGACTCAGGAACAGGGGCAACGCGTGCTGCATGAAGAAACTCAGCAGCTTCTGGCACGTAGCGAAGCGCGTGAGCAGGCGGCGGCTGAGCAACAGCAACAGTTTATGACGTCGTTACAGCAAACCATGCATTCCGGTCAGGATGCCCTGCGAGAGAAAATGACCAGCGGTATCGATCATCTGGGTAGCCAACTTGGCAACCTGTTTGGGCAACTGGAAGAAGGTCAGAAGTCGCTCAGTCAGCAACAGCAATCTGCGCAGAGTGCGTTACAACAGGAAGCGCAGCGAATCATTGGTCAGCTTGAAAGTCAGGTTGAGTCGCTGATGCAGATGCTGCGTGAACAGCAATCTGCTTCAGGCGATCTGCTGCAACGGATGGCGCAAAACACCACGCGCCATCTGGAAGAGATACAAACAGGAGCCGATAAAATGCGCGTGGCTGCCGACCGCTTTGAAGCTGCGGGCGATCGTGTTGCTGAGGCTAATCAGTTGACCGCCGAGGTGCTCAATGGCACGCAACAGGCAGGACGCACGCTTTCCAGTGCCAGCGCGGAGTTGGGGGCATTGATTGCCGATTATCGTAATACCCGTGAAGTCGTGGCGAATGCCATAACGGCACTCGAAACGCTGATTAACCGTAGCCATGATGAACAAACATCGCGCAGCCGTTTTGTTGACGATCTGAAAGCGTACTCTGAACGCCTGCAACAATATAACCGTGAGGCTCAGGAGTTCCTGCATAACATTGCCGAGGTAATGGGAACCAGTTTTGAATCCTTTACGACCGGAGTGGAAAACGGCCTGAATCGTTCACTGCAAGAGATGGATACGCAACTGACGAAAGCGGCGGGAGCCTTAAGTTCTTCGGTTGAGATTATCGGTGAAAGCGTGGATACGCTGGAAACAGTACTCCGTCATCGTCGCGCGTAAGGAACAGGCTGATGTTTAACCGGGTATTTAATGGCAGGCAACGGCGCAGCGATGAAGCGGAAAAACCCTTCTGGATCTCCTATGCAGACCTGATGACCGCCATGATGGTGCTGTTTCTGGTGGTGATGGTGGCGTCACTTAGCTCTGTTACGCAGCGGATCCAGCAGGCGGAGGCGGGGGAGAAATCGCGCGGGCATGATATCGCTCGCCTGTGTGAAAAACTTGAGCTTCAGGCGAAAAATCTCAACAAGACGATTCAGGTTGACTGCCATGACAACCGTATCAGCTTTGGTGAAGCAGGGCGTTTTGAGCACAATCGCTTTGCGCTTAACGCCGAAGGATTACAGGCGCTACAGGATGTGGTGCCGTTAGTGCTGGAGGCGGCAAATAGCGATGAAGGCAAAAAATGGTTTAAGCAAATTGTTATAGAAGGTTTTACGGATACTGACGGTTCTTATCTCTATAACCTGCACCTTTCGTTGCAACGCTCGGAATGGGTGATGTGCAGTTTGCTGGATAGCAGAAGCGCGCTACAGCAAAAAATAACCCCGGAACAACAGGTCCAGATCCGTAAATTATTTCTGGCGGGCGGGGTTTCGTTCAACAATGCGAAAGAGAGCAAAGAAGCCAGCCGTCGCGTAGAACTGCGGATGCAATTCTTTGGCCTGAAAGACAAAAAGCGCGACGAAAGCATGGATGTTGTTCCTGGCATTAGTCAGGAAACCTGTCAGTTGGGAGCCATGCAATGACTTCCGCTATTGAAAAACTGAAAACCCGTTTGCTGCCCTATCGGGAGCAGAACGTGCAGCCGACGGTAAGTCATGCTTTTCACTATCTTCAGCGCGTTATCGCGCAACTTGAGAGGAAGGTAGATGCTCGCGCGGTGCAGATGGTTCCCCCTCTGGAGAAACGCCGACAGGCCATTGCCCGGCTGCGTGCGGGGGATACGCCAAAGCCCTTCGAGTGGAAGATGATTTTTTTTGGCCTTAATGACGTGGCAGAAGGCGATCTGTTTGAAATTGCATTGATTGATGATGCAACAAACTTCGCGAGGATTATCGCTGAAATTGAACAAAAAATTGCGCAGCAGCGGTTAACACGCCGCGAATGGCTGGCGCTATGTACCAGCTACTTTGGTCATTCCAGCGATACACCGGAAAAGAATCCGCAGTGGCTTCAGCTACGCACGCAGATTGCTCGTGGGTTTCAACAGCTAAAAGAGAGTGCGCCGCGTCAGATGTCCTGGATGTCGGTCATTGACACCTATAGCGATATTTTTACCGATAATGCAGGTTTTCTTCTCGGACAACAGCTTGGGCGTGGAGAAATCACGGATATTTCGGTGCTGGAGAAAGTCGCGCAAATTCCGCAAACCAGCTGGTTATGGCGCAAAATTGTTAACCACCTGGTCAATGAGATTTTTTGCCTGACTGACGATGCTTTTCAGCAGAAAATTCATTCTCTTATCGCCTTGAGCCGCCAGCTTACGCGGTTTAAAGATAATATTCTGGCAGCCACTCTGACCCGTTATTATCAGTCGGCTTTTAAACATCAAACGCATTTCGAACTCAAGCAATTGGCCCTGGAATATTGGGGAAACCCGCAGTTAACCAGCCGTAATAAAAGCTGGCAGGTTCACGTTGAAAATCCGGTATTACTGATGGTGCAAGGATGGTTCGCCAAAGACGACCTGAAGCTGTTCTTTGAATTGCTGAAAGGCAATCGGGATGTTGACCATGCGCGCCTGTTCTACTGGCTACGTTTTGCCAACCAAATGAGCTATACGCGCATTGTGCTGGGCGAAGATGCGCTGCGATCCAAAGATGCCGATTATGTTGAATTCAGGGCGAAAAACGCAGGGCGATTAAGCCGTTTGCAAGGTTCTGGTTCACGCGATAACAATGCCATGATTATGCGCATTGGTGATTATCTGTTTGTCGAATTTTCGAAAGTGGGGGCGATGTATGCCTACCATATGGGGAATGCGCCCTTTAATCCGGAAACCGGCATTCTTGATATTGATTATGATCTGAAAGATAAGCGGAATAACCGCCGTAAAGTCCGGTTGCGTTTACCGCATTTGTCGCCGGTATTTCTCTACTCACTCAACCGAATTGAGGGGTGGATGAGCCGATATGACGAAGAACTTCGTAAGCTGGGTATTGATTACGTTGCGGAAGATTTAAATCAGTCCTCTGTCACTTTGGATATCTCTCGCTTCAATGCCTCAAAGACCGTGAGTCGGCCTGAACCTGCATCGTTATCTGAATATGAAGTCAGTGATGCAAAGTCAGACCGGGAAGAGCAAATCAAAATCATCGCCTCCTCGTTAAAAGCCAAAAAAGATCTCCCCGACCGGGAACAACAAATCCGGGAGATTATTCGTTCGGTCGATTGCAAAGTGATGGATAAACGAGGGCTGGGGGGCGCAATCCATATTCAGTTCAATGAACCAGACCATGAAGCGGCACAAAAATTACTCAGCCTTGGGTTTAAACCTGTGCTGGGTAAATTTACTTACTGGAGCAAATAGTGTTCAAAAAATTGTTGGGTAAATTTATTAAAGAGAATACTTCACTACCTGCTTCATTTGCGCCGCTGTATGTAATGAAAGAAGAGGGTTTTGCTTTCCCCTTTAGTCTTGCCGATAGCGAAGATAACTGGCCTGTCGCCTCATGCCTGGAACAGCTTCATGAGGAAGATTATGTTTCACACTGGTCTGATTGCTGGTTTCTTAGCTGGGATGATTTTTACCGCATCCGGAAAAATGACGACTATGCCAGCAGTCTGGCGATTTTTGCTTTCCCTTCACAGCGCAATCTGACGGCTCATCTTGCTGCAACAGGAAGCATTAGCGATGACACTTTTCGCGTTTTCATTGATAAATGGACCCTACCTGATGACTATCGCCCTGTTGAGATAACTTGCACAGGCGCCAGCTTTTCCTCTGCGGAAGGCACCTTTGTGTTAAGTGAAGAGAACTGGCAACTTCTGGACGCACTACAGCAACTCAGGTTGCAGCAGCGACAGACGCCGGGCGAAACGGTCAACCAAACCCGTTGGGCCAAAATACGGCGGCAGGCCAAAAAAGCAGGGGCAAAACTGGATGACTATCTCGCGAAAACGATCGTCATCAGGCCGGAATCGTTGCAGTTAAAACTGCGAAAATCGCTGGTGGTGGATACTCCGGTGCTGGAAATTGAACCTGTTTTTGATGAGCAGCCTGCCAACTGGTTACAGAGTTTTGACCGCACGCAACAGGTGCAGGATCGCTACCGTGTTTTAGGGGACGATGGTGTCTTAAATCATGTCATTCTTTCCCCTGAAGTCAAAGACGTCCTGACCTCCGTGCACGCTATTACGGGGCGTCGCGTGGCGGGGGATGATGCGCTCTCATTTGTTCGCAACCCCTACACCTGGATTGGTGAAGAGGCGAGCCTGGTGCTTGATCCTGACGTTTATGAGCAGAATTTGCAGGACGCCGGGATCTACTTTTATGATTTCCGTCTGGAGCCGCAGATTGATGAAAACAGGCAAATTGCGGCGGTAACGCTTCTTCTCAGCCCCAGAACTGAGCAATCTGTGGCGGATGAAACCTATATCTTTAAACGTCCAGGTGAACTGGCGGCGTTGCTCTCTGAACTGGAGCAAAAGTTAGCGGCACAACTGCCCGCCGGAGTCTGGCAGGGTTACGATCTGGAGCTTTCCAGATTCAGCCAGGAAGAACTGCAAGGTTATCAGGCGTTGCTTGAAAACTGGCAGCACCAGGCGGCGGGAATGAATTTTACCCACGTCCTCGATCTGAACAAATACAGCGACCGGGTTATCGGGATCGGTGAATTTGAAAAAATAAGTTCGCCTTATCTGGTCAAAAGTGAAAGTGAAAAATGGCTTCCGGAGAACCTTGCGCAAGAGATGTGCGAGGCCATGTTCTCTGGCTGGGATCTCGATAATCATCAACATTTTCAGGAACTGGAAGAGCGGCTGGAAGAGGCAAAAGCCACGGATGCGCCGGAAGTCGCCATGCCCTGGAACGACAACCTTTTGCCCCGTGAAGAAGCAGAAATTTTCCACGATAAATGGAAAAAGAAAATCGACGGTGAAACAAATGATGGCGTCAGTAGTGAACCGGTCAGTCGCGCCGTTCTGCTGATAGAACAAAATATCGAGCAGGCGCTGTATGTTAAACAACGGCGGGATTCTTTGCTCGGCGCACATCAGGCAGAAGTCGAACTGCCGATGATCCTCAAAACGTCCATTCAGCTACGTGAACACCAGCGTAAAGGGGTAGCGTGGCTCCAGCAGTTGTATCTAAAGTCGCCAATAGAGACGGCGGGATGTTTACTCGCAGACGATATGGGGCTGGGTAAAACCTTACAGATTCTAACTTTTCTCATCTGGCATCGTGAACGTTTCCCGGATGCGCCTCCTTCGCTGATTGTTGCTCCGGTGTCGTTACTCGATAACTGGGAGCGTGAGGTTGGGAATTTCTTCCTGCGCGAGCAGGTGTCGATTTTAAAACTCTACGGTAATGAACTTAAGGCTAAGAAATGCGCGAAAGAGAGTATTCCACATGCGCTTAAAAGTAAGGGGATTAAGAACTTACTGCAAAGTGACTGGGTGGGTGACGCGCATATTGTTCTTACCACCTATGAGACGTTGCGCGATCAGGAATTTTCGCTGGCTCGTCAGCCCTGGTCCATAATGGTGTGCGACGAAGCGCAGAAAATTAAAAATCCGGCGGCATTAATTACCCAATCGGCAAAAGCCATTCAGGCACAATTTAAAGTCGCATGTACCGGAACACCGGTCGAAAATACCCTTGTCGATCTGTGGTGTTTATTTGACTTCGTGCAGCCAGGTTTGTTGGGGGCTTTAAATAATTTTGGTAAAGATTATCTGCGCCCCATTGAGCAACAGAATGATAATGCTGTCCTCGAATCGCTACGTAAATTAATAGAACCGCAGACGCTGCGCCGCACCAAAGAAGAAGTGGCGAAAGACCTGCCGGATAAGATTGAAGATCAACGCTGTAAACAGTTGAATATGCTGCCATTGCAACGGGATCTCTATACCCACTCGGTTGCAAGCTGGCAAAATCAACAGGAGATCAGCGAAGGGCTGGATCAACGAGGCTCAGGTATGCTGGGGTTACTGCATCGCCTGAAACTTATTTGCGCATGGCCTTATTCCGTCAGTGCAGATTTGCGCTTACGGAACGATGCCCCGAAAGTAAAATGGCTGCTGGAGACATTAAATACGATTCGCCAGTCATCTGATGACAAAGTGATTATTTTTACGGAACTGCGCGATATTCAACGAGAACTGCAACATCTGATTGCGCAGCATTTTGGCTTTAAGCCTTTTATTATTAATGGTGATACCAGCACCAAATCTGGCAGCGATCAAAATCGTCAGAGCCTGATCGATACATTTCAATCAACGCCCGGTTTTAACGTCATTATTCTATCCACCATCGCGGTTGGGTTTGGCGTCAATGTCCAGAAAGCAAATCATGTCATCCACTTTACCCGTTGCTGGAATCCGGCGAAGGAAGATCAGGCGACCGATCGGGCCTACCGTATCGGGCAGCAGAAAGATGTTTACGTCTATTATCCGACGGTGCGTGATAGCCAGTTAATGACTTTTGAAGAAACGTTGGATGAATTACTGAACCGACGCCGGGCATTGGCGAGAGATATGCTCAAAGGGGCAACCGATCTGAGCGCCGCAGATTTTGAAGCGGTGCTGGCGGGCACTCCCCTGGCGTAGGGAATACCATGGGCGAGTAAATCGACAGGGATTCGCTATTGCTTTATTAATGAACAACAAAGACATTTTGTGAATGTATGGGTTGACATTCATATGAAAAAAATCATAATTCCGTCAGGTTTGCGTAGGGCACTTTCTGTATCTTATGCATCGCACCAGGGCCTGACAGAAAATATGCTGTAAGGTTCGTATCAAAAAACCGCCATTAGCTCATCAGGAAGAGCAGACGACAACCAGGATTGTTGTATGGTACGGGGTTCGAGGCCTCGATGGCGGTCCAACTTTTCAATCGTATTAATTACCAATCATCAGCTCATTGCCGCGTCACCCCTTCATAAATCAGCCGTAGCGCGAATAGACCAATAACCATACCAATAATCCGATTGGCGACCTGCTGCATACGTCCATATGCGCGACGCACGGCGGGTAAAGAAAACGCCTGACTAAGAAATATACGCCAGATAACAGACGCGAGCACAATCCCTGCCCAGGCCATTAAACGCGCCCAGGTCGGCGTTTCTGCACTTAACGTCACTGAGAAGATACTGATAAAAAATAAAACTGTTTGTGGATTCGAGAGATCGGTAATTAACCCACGGCGGAAAAATACATACCAGGGGGCGCTAAGGGGCTGCTGTAACGCGCTCATCTGTGGTGTTGATTGTCGGCGCATACTGTTCCAGGCAAACCATAAGAGATAAGCACCGCCGACGATTTTAATGAGTGAGAAAATCTCTTCACACTGAGTAATGAGCGTTGCCATCCCAAATAATCCCAGCCCGGAATAGATGGCGTCGCCCAGTGCCACACCAAGCCCGGTGAGTACGCCCGCGCGACGACCAGAAGCCAGACTGGTTTGAACCACGACAAAGAGATTTGCGCCTGGATTAAAAAACGTGATGACGAACAGTCCGACGGTCAGGTAAACGGCGTGCAAAGGATCCATAGTGATTTCATCCATAAATAAGCTGAATTAACTTCATCATATTTAT
>NZ_AEJZ01000018.1:0-23134 GCF_000208525.1 Escherichia sp. TW14182 | reverse complement strand
CTTGCCGGATTTTTGCCGTTTGTCTGGCTGGTATGGGCAATTAATCATGGCGGATTAAGCGCCGACCCGGTGAAAGATATTCAACATTTTACCGGTCGGACTGCGCTGAAATTCTTGCTGGCGACCTTATTAATTACGCCATTAGCGCGCTATGCTAAACAGCCCTTATTGATACGCACCCGCCGCCTGCTGGGTTTATGGTGTTTCGTCTGGGCAACGCTGCACTTAACCAGTTATGCCTTACTGGAACTGGGCGTGAATAATCTGACGTTATTCGGTCAGGAATTAATCACCCGACCTTATTTAACGCTCGGAATTGTCAGTTGGCTGATTTTACTGGCTTTAGCATTGACTTCCACGCAGGCGATGCAGCGAAAATTAGGCAAACGCTGGCAACAGTTGCATAACTTCGTCTATCTGGTCGCGATCCTGGCTCCCATACATTATCTGTGGTCAGTGAAGATTATCTCACCACAGCCGGTTATCTACGCCGGGCTGGCTTTATTACTTTTAGCCTTACGTTTTAAGAAGTTCCGTCAATGGTGGCGCTAATTTCATGAACTGTGCGGCTTGTTGCAAAATGCGCGGCGTTGAAAGTTATTTACATGTTAGCTGTTGATTATCTTCCCTGATAAGACCAGTATTTAGCTGCCAATTGCTACGAAATCGTTATAATGTGCGACTTCGTTCTCCCTAACGCGGTTTTTAAGCTGCGGAAAAGGTGACAATGGCGCAACGAAGGTATATTTTGTTTTTTGCCGGAGGATAGCAGCAGATCGCTGCACAATGTCCGTCAAGTCTCACATTGACGCTCTGGGGCAAAATAGACCGGCGTCCCGGTCAGCTGGAATTTATCGCTATGCATACAGCTGTCGGGGCATACGCTTTACAGACGGCGGTGAAACGCCTGTCACAATCACACTAAACAAAGAGTACGGAACCCACTCATGGATATTCGTAAGATTAAAAAACTGATCGAGCTGGTTGAAGAATCAGGCATCTCTGAACTGGAAATTTCTGAAGGCGAAGAGTCAGTACGCATCAGCCGTGCAGCACCTGCCGCTAGTTTCCCGATGATGCAACAAGCTTACGCTGCACCGATGATGCAGCAGCCAGCTCAATCTAACGCAGCCGCTCCGGCGACCGTTCCTTCCATGGAAGCGCCAGCAGCAGCGGAAATCAGTGGTCACATCGTACGTTCCCCAATGGTTGGTACTTTCTATCGCACCCCAAGCCCGGACGCGAAAGCGTTCATCGAAGTGGGTCAGAAAGTGAACGTGGGCGATACCCTGTGCATCGTTGAAGCCATGAAAATGATGAACCAGATCGAAGCAGACAAATCCGGTACTGTGAAAGCAATTCTGGTCGAAAGTGGACAACCGGTAGAATTTGACGAGCCGCTGGTCGTCATCGAGTAACGAGGCGAACATGCTGGATAAAATTGTTATTGCCAACCGTGGCGAGATTGCATTGCGTATTCTTCGTGCCTGTAAAGAACTGGGCATTAAGACTGTCGCTGTGCACTCCAGCGCGGATCGCGATTTAAAACACGTATTACTGGCAGATGAAACGGTCTGTATTGGCCCGGCTCCGTCAGTAAAAAGTTATCTGAACATCCCGGCTATCATCAGCGCCGCTGAAATCACCGGCGCAGTAGCAATCCATCCGGGTTACGGCTTCCTTTCCGAAAACGCCAATTTTGCCGAGCAGGTTGAACGCTCTGGCTTTATCTTCATCGGCCCGAAAGCAGACACTATTCGCCTGATGGGCGACAAAGTGTCTGCAATTGCAGCAATGAAAAAAGCTGGCGTTCCTTGCGTACCGGGTTCTGACGGCCCGCTGGGCGACGATATGGATAAAAACCGCGCCATTGCAAAACGCATTGGTTATCCGGTGATTATCAAAGCCTCCGGTGGCGGCGGCGGTCGCGGTATGCGCGTTGTGCGCAGCGACGCTGAACTGGCGCAGTCTATCTCCATGACCCGTGCGGAAGCAAAAGCTGCTTTTAGCAATGATATGGTTTACATGGAGAAATACCTGGAAAATCCTCGCCACGTCGAGATCCAGGTACTGGCGGACGGTCAGGGCAACGCTATCTATCTGGCGGAACGTGACTGCTCCATGCAGCGCCGCCACCAGAAAGTGGTCGAAGAAGCACCAGCACCGGGCATTACCCCAGAACTGCGTCGTTACATCGGCGAACGTTGCGCTAAAGCGTGTGTTGATATCGGCTATCGCGGTGCAGGTACTTTCGAGTTCCTGTTCGAAAACGGCGAGTTCTATTTCATCGAAATGAACACCCGTATTCAGGTAGAACACCCGGTTACTGAAATGATCACCGGCGTTGACCTGATCAAAGAACAGCTGCGTATCGCGGCAGGTCAACCGCTGTCGATCAAGCAAGAAGAAGTTCACGTTCGCGGCCATGCGGTGGAATGCCGTATCAACGCCGAAGATCCGAATACCTTCCTGCCAAGCCCGGGCAAAATCACCCGTTTCCACGCACCTGGCGGTTTTGGCGTGCGTTGGGAGTCTCATATCTACGCTGGCTACACCGTGCCGCCGTACTATGACTCAATGATCGGTAAACTGATTTGCTACGGTGAAAACCGTGACGTGGCGATTGCTCGCATGAAGAATGCGCTGCAGGAGCTGATCATCGACGGTATCAAAACCAACGTTGATCTGCAGATCCGCATCATGAACGACGAGAACTTCCAGCATGGTGGCACTAACATCCACTATCTGGAGAAAAAACTCGGTCTTCAGGAAAAATAATTGTGATGCGCGGTGCTTTCATCGCGTTTAACAATGAATGCATTCACGCCGGGCCTGTTAACACTGCCCGGCGTTTTTATTGCCGCTAACGGTAGCCTGCAATTTCCGCTTTCAACGCACTAATTTCAGCATCGCCATCAACAATTCCCAGCTCAAAGCTGTATGTCTTTGTTTCCCCTGGCTCAATAAAGGGCAGACGCCCCTGCGCTCGTTCTTTATCACGCCCGTCAGGAAAACTATTACTGACCTCCAGTCCCATAACATATTCACCCGCGCCTAAATTTTTCCACTGGATAAAATTGGGTAGCTGCCGGGTGTCGAATTTTTCGTAAATTCCCCATCCCAGTTCGGCATTCACCAACGCAACCTTACTCATTCCGTCATCGTCACTATTCAACGTGAGATAGTAAACCTGCTCGTCAAAACCTGGCTGCGGGGCACAAATCTCCAGATGGTTGGCTAACCCTTCCACCGCGCGCGGAGTCCGTGGCGTCACGCCTTTCGCTGACAGCAATATTTCGGCCCGTGGCGATAATAAAGGCCAGCCATAATTAAAGTGATAGAGAATTTGTAGCGGCTGGCGGGTGAAACCTTGATTAGTAACCCTGTCTTCAATGCGCAGCACATTTTCGCCATAGCGGCAGCGAATGGTTCTCTCAAGCGTCAGATTTTCACCGAACAGCCGCGTTTCCCGCACTTTGCCATTGATGATAAATTCAATACCGTCGTCGGTTCGTTCTGTGCGATACCCCACCTCTTCAGCTGGTGTCGCAGCCAGGCGCCCATGTAATCCTAACGTTTCACCATTATCCTCACAGGGCGTACCGATGTAGCTTAACCCGCAGGTGGTTAATAATCCCGCATAGAAGCTACGCAAAAAACCGTTGCCATGCGGCTCAAAAAAAGCTGGCGCGACGATGCCGTTGGGGGTGATGAAAGAAAGCGCCGTGTCTTTATAGCTGGCCCAGGCAATGTCCAGCGCACGATCTTTTACCACCGTAAACGCCAGCCCCGCACCTGTGCGGACATCAAACGCTTCCGTGCCCTTTGCTCTGCCACTACGTAATTCATAGTGTTTAATCCCGGCAACCTGCGAGAGATCGCCTATCCACGGCCATATTTCATTATTCATTGCGCGGCTTCCCGAATAGTCATGCTATGGCGCTGAATAAATGCTTCGATTTCAGCAAGGCGAGACGTTCCTTCCATTGGGCCACGTCGGGTTACCGCCAGTGCACCGCAGGCGTTGGCGTATTGCAATGCCCGATGGGCATCAAACCCTAGCTGGCGGCAGGCAATCCACGCACCACCAAAGCAGTCTCCCGCACCGGTTGGGTCGACTTCTTCCACCGGGTAGCTCTCAACATGAAACTGCTCATTCACGGAGTAGTAACTGGCACCTTGATTGCCGCGCTTCACAATCACCTCTTTAACACCTTCTTCAAGAAAACCAGCGATTGCACGCTCCGGCGTCGAATGTGGCGACAAGAGCAACACTTCGCCCTCGCTGGGCATATAGATATCCGTTAACTCAAGAACAAAGTGGAGGGCGTCGCGCATTTCTGGAATATCGAGCATCTCTTTACGAATATTAGGGTCGAAAGAAATAACACCACCATTTGCTTTAACGATGGTTACTGCTTTTTTTACTGCGTCTACCATATGAAATGAAAACAGGGATGAGCCCATAATATGAAAATGGGTACAGTCCTTCAGAATATTTTCATCAACATGCTGCGCTGATAATTTACCGCACGCGGCATTCTTAATGTTAAAAATAAAATCACGGTCGCCTGACTTATGATACGTCACAAAAGCACTACCGGTAGCCTCCAGAGGTAAGATGGAAATCCCTCGAATATCAACACCATCAGCCGCCAGGCGATGAATATTAATATCGCCAAAACCATCATTCCCCACACAGCTAATGATACCGCATGGAACCCCCAGACGTGTTACCTGGTCAATAAAAATAGCTGGCGCGCCACTGGGATAAGGGCCGTTCCAGACGCCAGGTTGATCAAATGGCTGACCGATTTTACTCGCCATAATTTCAACCAGAATTTCTCCAATTGTGAAGACCTTATTCATATGATTAATTCCTTGAAATAATTAGCTGCGTTTTCCTTTATTTCTTACGTCAAAATAAACGGCTACCAGAATGACTAATCCTTTAACCACCATCTGGTAGAAATAGGGAACGTTCATTAAGTTCATACCATTATTAATAATGCCTATGGTTAATGCGCCGATCACCGTACCCACCACCGTGCCATAACCACCGTTGAGACTGGTGCCCCCCAATACGGCAGCAGCAATGGCATCCAACTCGTAGCTAAGTGCGGAATTCGGCTGCCCTGAGTAAAGGCGCGAGGCGAGGATCATCCCACTAATGCCTGCCAACACCGCCGTAATCATAAAGACTTTAATTTTTAGGCGAGTTACATTAATACCCGAATAGATTGCCGCTTCTTTATTACCGCCGGTAATATATATTTTCCGACCAAAGGTTGTTTTAGTAAGAATAAAATGATTAACCAGCAATAAGATTATTAATATCCAGATAGGAATAGGTATATAGAGAAATTCACCGTTCCCCAGCGCCAGAAAGGCATCATTTTTAATCATGACAGGCATACCGTCAGTGACAATATAAGCAATGCCTCGAAATATTCCCATGGTAGCAACAGTAACAATAAACGAAGGGATACCCGCTATAGCCGTCAAGCCACCATTTATCATCCCCAGAGCCAGTGCTGCAATAATGGATAATGGAACCAATAAAATAAATGGAATTCCCCATGAAGCCCCAAGCGCAGCAAATGTACCAATCAATGCAATAGTTGAACCGACCGATAAATCAATATCGCCAAGTAAAAGAACATAAGTCATTCCATAGGCGGTAATTGCAATTATCGACACCTGAAGAATGATGTTGGTGATGTTATTGGTGGTAAAAAAACTGTCATTAATAAAACTGAACAGAATGATTAACACCACCATTCCACTGAGGATACCGCCATATTGCCTGAAGACTTTTTTAAAGCTATTTGCGATGGAAATTTCAGAACGTTTTGGACTGGAGAGAGTTTTCTCTGTCATTTAGCGCACTCCTGTTGCAGCGGTCATTACTTGCGTCTGCGTTAAATTTTCACATGAATAAATATCGGCAATTGTTTTATTACGCATCACCACCAGACGATCGCTTAGCACCATAACCTCTGGCAGTTCAGAAGATACCAGAATAATGGCCGTCCCCGCCGCCGCCAGTTGGCGTATCACGTTATAAATTTCAAATTTTGCGCCGACATCCACACCGCGCGTTGGCTCATCAAGCAATAAAATTCGCGGGGTTTTCTCCAGCCATTTCGATAACACGATTTTTTGTTGATTGCCGCCGCTCAGCGCCCCCACAGCCTGATGTACGGAACTCACTTTTGTGTTCATTCTGGCGACAGATTTAACCGTTCTCGCCTCTTCTTGCCGGTGATTAATGAGTCCCATCCGCGAAGCGTTATATTGAAACGCCACATGGTGCGTGTTCATATTGACGTCGTGCATCAGCACCAACCCTTCTTCCTTGCGGTTTTCCGTTACGAAAGCAATTCCATGATCAATGGCCTGTTTGGGATTAGCGATCCTGACCTCTTTGCCATCAATCAACACTGTTCCGTGGTACGGAATAAGGCCAAACAGCGCCTTCATAACATCAGAACGCCCGGCACCTACAAGGCCAAAAAATCCCAGCACTTCCCCCGGGCGAACAGCAAAATTAACCTCCTTAAAGAGCGAAGGATGGGAAAGATTTTTTACTTCCAGTTTTGCAGGAACATTTTCATCCGGCTTTTCCCCAAGACGTGCTGGCCAGATATTTTTCATTTCCCGCCCAACCATCTGGGCAATCAAATGCTGGATATCACTGTTTTTCTTTTCATGCGTTGCAATATATTCACCATCGCGGATCACTGAAATATCATCCGAAATCCGCATAATTTCATCCATGCGGTGAGAGATATAAATAACCGCACATCCTCGCTGTTTTAACTTTTCAATAATATTAAACAAAATCTCTGCTTCGTTATCACTGAGCGAAGATGTCGGCTCATCCATAATCACGACATCCGCCGCGTAGCTTAATGCTTTGGCGATTTCTACCAGTTGACGATGCGCCATCGACATATTGCCGACCATTTCCAGCGGATCCAGTGGGATGCCCAGTTCCGCGAGCAGACTCTGGCAATCTGCGAGCATTTTTTTATCGTTAATAATGCCAAAACGGCGTGGTTCATTATTGGCATAAATGTTTTCCGCCACTGTCATATTGTTGCTCAGGCTTAATTCCTGAAAAATAATAGCAATCCCTAACTGGCGTGAATGTTGTGGATTATTAATGGTGATGGTTTCACCACGTAGTTTTATCGTTCCCTGAGTTGGCGGATAAACTCCAGCGAGTATTTTCATTAATGTCGACTTACCCGCTCCATTCTCGCCTAATAAAGTATGCACCCGCCCTTTGCGTAAGGAGAGTGTAATATCTTTTAACGCCTGAACATGACCAAATGTCTTCGCAATATGCGAAACATCAAGAATAACATCCGTCATAATGACCTCGGTGTCACAACAAAACGCCGATGACGTTTTGTTGTGAGTTGAAGATGTTTATTATTTACCTGTATAAACGCCGGGTTGTACCGGGATCATTTTTTCTACCGGTTTACCATTGAGATGATCCACAGCGGCATCAATCGCTTTAGCGCCCATTTGATCCGGGTATTGTCGAATCACTGCGGCAAAGGTTTTTTCACTGTCTACGGCATCGCGCGCTTCTTTCATGCCATCAAAACCGATAATTTTGATATTGTCGTTATGCGCAGATTTCGCCGCTATAACCGCTGCCAGTGCGGCATCATCACCAAAACCAAACAGCCCATTCAGGTTGGCGTTTGCCTGCATAATATTTTGTGCCGTCGTTAACGCTTCAGCACGCGTAATACCCGGTTGCTCAGCAACAATTTTAATCTCCGGTGTATCGCTTAACCCTTTTTTAAAGCCATCGACGCGCGCAACTACCGATTGCAGTGCCGGGTAAGAAATAATGGCTACAGTCCCCTTACCGTTCAATAGTTTTCCCATTAACTTGCCCGCTTCAACACCTCCCGCGTAGTTATCGGTCGCAACATGCGATACTACCGGAACACCTTCCGCAGCAACATCAACAGTGATAACAGGGATACCAGCTTTGTCGGCTTTAATTATCGCAGCCTGTACACCTTTAGAGTCCACTGGAGATATAATAATGGCATCCACTTTTTTAGTAATAAAATCTTCGACATCTGAAAGTTGCTTATTTAAATCCTGGTTGGCAATAGAAACGCTTAAATTGACATTATCTTTTTTAGCTTCTTCTTTCATTGCATTCGCAAGATCGATATAAAAAGGATGTTGTTGCGTTAATAATGATGCACCAATTTTATACTCTTTTGCTAATGAGCTTTGTGAGAACAACGCCAGACTCACCAACATTGCCGAGCCAAGTAATTTAATATTTTTCATAAACAGTCCTCATTGTTTTTGTAGGGTACAACGTATTAAATTTTTCCTTCACTGCCGCAAACGCCGATAATGCGCGTAACGACTTCCTTCATAGCGGCTTTTGCTGGCTGCATATAATGGCGAGGATCATTCGCCGCCGGATTGTTGTAGAAATATCCTTTTAACGCATCGGCAAAAGCAATTTTCAGTTCTGTCGCAACATTCACTTTGCAGATACCGCTGCGGATACAGTGCTGAATGTCCTGTTCCGATAACCCCGAAGCGCCATGCAACACCAACGGAACATCCACTAACTGACGAATTTGTTCCAGCCGGGCAAAATCCAGACGTGGTTCATTCGCATACAAGCCATGTGCAGTGCCTATTGCTACCGCCAGGGAGTCAATTTGTGTGCGTTGTACAAACTCTGCGGCTGCAACAGGTGAGGTATAAGCCGAACCTTTTTCATCCACCAGCAGATCATCCTCCTGCCCGCCAAGGCGGCCCAGTTCAGCCTCGACGCTGACATCAAGGCTGTGGCAAAACGTAGTGACTTCTTTCACCCGCGCTATATTTTCTTCAAACGGCAGATGAGAACCATCAATCATGACTGAACGAATCCCTGCGCGTACTTTATTAAAAATGTCATCGCTCTCTTCATGGTGGTCGAGATGCAGGACTAATGGCAGGCGGTACTCATGAGCCAGAGATTGTACTAACGAAATTAAACTTCCCACACCGCCATAACGATAAGTACCGGGTGTTCCCGCCAGCATAACGGGAGAGCGAAGTTGTGCGGCGCTCTCAACGACAACCTGTAATGTTTCAAGGTTATGAATATTGAAAGCGGGGACGGCATATTCCTCTGACTGGGCTTTTTTCAGCATATTTTTGCTTGAAATGATGTACATCGCGGCTCCTGTTTTTCGGCGTTCTTCTTACAAAACGAAGAAAGAGAATTATTACTTTCATTTTGAAAGCAAAGTAGCACAGCAAAAGCGCCAAAAAGCGTGATGCATGTCGAATATCGTCAAAATAACTTACAAGATATAACTAAAGTTGGTTTTTACTTTATAAACGAAACCATCACAAAAATATCTCAATAAAAATATTTCTTATTAATTTCAATAAATTAAATACATTGCGTTGCTGTTTTTTTATCCAGTGTTTTATTTTCAAAATGTAGATAACGTTGAAGGGTAACTTTCAAAGAAAAATACAAGGGGCTATAGTGTTACGCATTAAAGGCCAATGATGAGTGTTAACGTGCCGAGAAAATCATCTAACCTACTGAAACGAAGATTAAAAATTGCAGAAATTGTTGCTACCCAGGGTGAAATCAAAGTTGATGACTTATCTGCTCAACTTGGCGTCTCTGGCGTGACAATCCGTGGCGATCTCAGTTATCTGGAGCAACAGGGGTATTTAAAGCGTTCTTTTGGTGGTGCCATTGCGACACCACTCGCCCCTGAACCTGAATCGGCACCACCCATTACGATATTGTCTCTGACCCAACAAATGGAAATTGCGCGGCATTGTGCCCGCCTTATCAGCGATCGTGACACGCTATTTCTTGGACATGGAACAATCTGCCGCAAGATCATTCCATTACTCAGCGAAGTAAAAAAACTGCGTCTGATCACTAACGATCCCGAACATGCGCTGCTGGCAAATCAGTTTATTGATGGCGAAATAATTCTGGCTGGCAGTGAAATGCTGCGCCCTGACACCGCACTGGCGGGAAAACCGCTCGAACAGGCGCTTCAGCATTTCACCATTACCCATAGCATTCTGGAAATCAGTCATCTGGATGCAGATGGTACTCTGAATATCAATACCCCCAGAGTTGCCGCCGCCTGGCAACTCTGTTTTGACAATGCCCAGAATAAGACAGTAATCGTCACTGCCAATACCGATTCATCGACGGCTGCTATCGGACATCTTCATCAGGCAGAAAATGTGATTGTCAGTCGCAGCATGAACGAACGATATCAGCAGCAATTGCAGTCTGCTGATTTCGTTATTCTTTATACCAGCAATGACTGCTTTACCTGGTCCAATCGCGAAAGGCTTCAGGAATGAGAGGGGTTTTGTGACAATAACCATCTGCGCTATGGGAGAATTGCTGGCCGAGTTTTTGTCCCGCAACCCACAACAAAAATTCACTCAGCCAGGGGAGTTTATCGGGCCATTTCCCAGCGGCGCACCAGCAATCTTTGCTGCACAGGTAGCAAAATTGTCCCGGCGGGCTATTTTCTTCGGTTGCGTTGGTAACGATGATTTTGGCCGTCTCATTATTGAACGCCTGCGTCATGAAGGTGTCATTACCGATGGTATCCACATAATGAACAATGCTGTAACAGGCACAGCGTTTGTCAGTTATCAAAATCCGCAGAAACGGGATTTCGTCTTTAATATTCCTAATAGTGCCTGCGGTTTGTTTACTGCCGGGCACATTGATAAGGATTTGCTAAGACAGTGTAATCATCTGCACATTGTGGGTTCATCACTGTTCTCATTTCGTATGATCGATGTCATGCGCAAAGCGATAACAACGATCAAATCTGCTGGCGGCACCGTCTCTTTCGACCCCAATATTCGCAAAGAGATGCTGAGTATTCCCGAAATGGCGCAGGCTCTCGATTATTTAATTGAATATACAGATATCTTTATCCCAAGCGAAAGCGAACTCCCTTTCTTCGCCCGTCACAAAAATCTGTCAGAAGAACAGATTGTTAGCGATCTTCTCCACGGCGGCGTAAAACATGTGGCGATAAAACGCGCCCAGCGTGGAGCCAGCTATTACCAACTAAAAAACGGGACATTACACGCCCAGCATATTGCAGGCCACGATAGCGAAATCATCGATCCAACCGGTGCTGGCGACTGCTTTGGCGCTACTTTTGTCACTCTTTTCTTGTCGGGTTTCCCGGCACACAAGGCGTTACAATATGCTAACGCCAGCGGCGCACTCGCCGTAATGCAGCAAGGCCCGATGGAAGGGATATCCTCACTGGCTGACATTGAAGACTTTTTGCAACGGCACTGAACGGCAATTTTCTGTCAGATTGTTTTCCCTGCCTGAAGACTTGCCGTAGAATTGCCCGTTTCTCGTATCCCCCCATGAGGAGGACCCCTTCCGTGGACACTCGTTTTGTTCAGGCCCATAAAGAGGCGCGCTGGGCGCTGGGGCTGACCCTTTTGTATCTGGCAGTATGGTTAGTAGCCGCTTACTTACCTGGCGTAGCCCCCGGTTTTACCGGCTTTCCGCGCTGGTTTGAGATGGCCTGCATCCTGACGCCGCTGCTGTTTATTGGACTGTGCTGGGCAATGGTAAAATTTATCTATCGCGATATCCCGCTGGAGGATGACGATGCAGCTTGAAGTAATTCTACCGCTAGTCGCCTATCTGGTGGTGGTGTTCGGGATCTCTGTCTACGCGATGCGTAAACGGAGCGCGGGCACGTTCCTTAATGAGTATTTCCTCGGCAGCCGTTCTATGGGCGGTATTGTGCTGGCGATGACGCTCACCGCAACCTATATCAGTGCCAGTTCGTTTATCGGCGGGCCAGGTGCTGCTTATAAATACGGGCTGGGCTGGGTGTTGCTGGCGATGATCCAGTTGCCTGCGGTATGGCTTTCACTCGGTATTCTTGGCAAAAAGTTCGCGATTCTCGCGCGCCGCTACAATGCGGTGACGCTGAACGATATGCTGTTTGCCCGCTACCAGAGCCGTCTTCTGGTGTGGCTGGCGAGTTTGAGTTTGCTGGTTGCGTTCGTTGGTGCAATGACCGTGCAGTTTATCGGCGGTGCGCGCCTGCTGGAAACCGCTGCGGGTATTCCTTATGAAACCGGGCTGCTGATTTTCGGTATTAGTATTGCGTTGTATACCGCCTTTGGCGGCTTTCGCGCCAGCGTGCTGAACGACACCATGCAAGGACTGGTGATGCTGATTGGCACCATTGTGCTGCTGGTCGGCGTGGTTCATGCTGCTGGCGGCTTAAGCAACGCAGTAGAGACGCTGCAAACCATCGATCCACAACTGGTTACGCCACAAGGTGCTGACGATATTCTGTCACCTGCCTTTATGACGTCGTTCTGGGTGCTGGTGTGCTTTGGCGTGATTGGTCTGCCACATACTGCGGTACGCTGCATCTCTTATAAAGACAGTAAAGCAGTACATCGTGGGATCATCATTGGTACGGTTGTAGTGGCGATCCTGATGTTTGGAATGCACCTTGCCGGAGCGTTAGGTCGTGCAGTGATCCCCGATCTCACCGTGCCGGATCTGGTGATCCCGACGCTGATGGTAAAAGTGCTGCCACCGTTTGCTGCCGGGATCTTCCTTGCTGCACCAATGGCTGCGATCATGTCAACAATCAACGCCCAATTGCTGCAAAGTTCCGCTACGATCATTAAAGATCTCTATCTGAATATCCGTCCGGATCAAATGCAAAATGAGACGCGTCTGAAGCGGATGTCGGCAGTAATTACGTTAGTTCTCGGCGCGTTGCTGCTGCTTGCCGCCTGGAAGCCGCCAGAAATGATCATCTGGCTGAATTTGCTGGCCTTCGGTGGACTGGAAGCCGTTTTCCTGTGGCCGCTGGTGCTGGGTCTTTATTGGGAACGCGCCAACGCCAAAGGCGCGCTAAGTGCGATGATCGTCGGCGGCGTGCTGTATGCCGTACTTGCGACGCTGAATATTCAGTACCTGGGCTTCCACCCTATCGTGCCCTCGTTACTGCTAAGTTTGCTGGCTTTCCTGGTCGGAAACCGTTTCGGTACATCCGTCCCGCAAGCTACCGTTTTGACTACTGATAAATAAAGAGTTTTGCCATGCCTTGGATCCAACTGAAACTGAACACCACCGGCGCGAACGCAGAAGATCTTAGCGATGCGCTGATGGAAGCAGGTGCCGTTTCTATCACTTTTCAGGACACCCACGATACGCCGGTGTTTGAGCCTCTGCCTGGCGAAACTCGCCTGTGGGGCGATACCGATGTGATAGGTCTGTTCGACGCTGAAACCGATATGAACGACGTGGTGGCGATTCTGGAAAACCATCCGCTGCTCGGCGCAGGCTTCGCGCATAAAATCGAACAACTGGAAGATAAAGACTGGGAGCGCGAATGGATGGATAATTTCCACCCGATGCGCTTTGGTGAACGTCTGTGGATCTGCCCAAGCTGGCGTGATGTGCCGGACGAAAATGCGGTTAACGTGATGTTAGACCCAGGGCTGGCGTTTGGTACAGGGACTCATCCAACAACCTCTCTGTGCCTGCAATGGCTCGACAGCCTCGATTTAACCGGTAAAACAGTCATCGACTTTGGTTGTGGTTCCGGCATTCTGGCTATCGCGGCGCTGAAGCTGGGTGCAGCAAAAGCCATTGGTATTGATATCGATCCGCAGGCGATTCAGGCCAGCCGCGACAACGCCGAACGTAATGGCGTTTCTGACCGTCTGGAACTCTATCTCCCGAAAGATCAGCCAGAAGAAATGAAAGCCGACGTGGTGGTCGCTAATATCCTGGCAGGCCCATTACGTGAACTGGCACCGTTAATCAGTGTCCTGCCGGTTTCAGGCGGTTTGCTGGGCCTTTCCGGTATTCTGGCAAGCCAGGCAGAGAGCGTTTGTGAGGCTTATGCAGCTAACTTCACGCTCGACCCGGTTGTGGAAAAAGAAGAGTGGTGTCGCATTACCGGTCGTAAGAATTAACCTTCGCATCACCGCATGGTGATGCAGAGCAAAGTGCGAGCAAGGTCACAAAAGGCACGTAAATTTGCTGATTATTTACGCAATTTTGCGTGCCAAAATTTTCATTCATAAAGAAAAATTGAGAACTTACTCAAATTTCTTGGAGTGTAAATTTTAGTCACTATTTTCTAATATGATGATTTTTATGAGTAATTATCGCGCCACGCTCATTTTAAATGCAATTCTTTGATCCATCTCAGAGGATTGGTCAAAGTTTGGCCTTTCATCTCGTGCAAAAAATGCGTAATATACGCCGCCTTGCAGTCACAGTATGGTCATTTCTTAACTCATGCGCATCGGACAATATCAGCTCAGAAATCGCCTGATCGCAGCGCCCATGGCTGGCATTACAGACAGACCTTTTCGGACGTTGTGCTACGAGATGGGAGCCGGATTGACAGTATCCGAGATGATGTCTTCTAACCCTCAGGTTTGGGAAAGCGACAAATCTCGTTTACGGATGGTGCACATTGATGAACCCGGTATTCGTACCGTGCAAATTGCCGGTAGCGATCCGAAAGAAATGGCAGATGCAGCACGTATTAACGTGGAAAGCGGTGCCCAGATTATTGATATCAATATGGGTTGCCCGGCTAAAAAAGTGAATCGCAAGCTCGCAGGTTCAGCCCTCTTGCAGTACCCGGATGTCGTTAAATCGATCCTTACCGAGGTCGTCAATGCAGTGGACGTTCCTGTTACCCTGAAGATTCGCACCGGCTGGGCGCCGGAACACCGTAACTGTGAAGAGATTGCCCAACTGGCTGAAGACTGTGGCATTCAGGCTCTGACCATTCATGGCCGTACACGCGCCTGTTTGTTCAATGGAGAAGCTGAGTACGACAGTATTCGGGCAGTTAAGCAGAAAGTTTCCATTCCGGTTATCGCGAATGGCGACATTACTGACCCGCTTAAAGCCAGAGCTGTGCTCGACTATACAGGGGCGGATGCTCTGATGATAGGCCGTGCAGCTCAGGGAAGACCCTGGATCTTTCGGGAAATCCAGCATTATCTGGACACTGGGGAGTTGCTGCCCCCGCTGCCTTTGGCAGAGGTTAAGCGCTTGCTTTGCGCGCACGTTCGGGAACTGCATGACTTTTATGGTCCGGCAAAAGGATACCGAATTGCACGTAAACACGTTTCCTGGTATCTCCAGGAACACGCTCCAAATGACCAGTTTCGGCGCACATTCAACGCCATTGAGGATGCCAGCGAACAGCTGGAGGCGTTGGAGGCATACTTCGAAAATTTTGCGTAAACAGAAATAAAGAGCTGACAGAACTATGTTCGAACAACGCGTAAATTCTGACGTACTGACCGTTTCTACCGTTAACTCTCAGGATCAGGTAACCCAAAAACCCCTGCGTGACTCGGTTAAACAGGCACTGAAGAACTATTTTGCTCAACTGAATGGTCAGGATGTGAATGACCTCTATGAGCTGGTACTGGCTGAAGTAGAACAGCCCCTGTTGGACATGGTGATGCAATACACCCGTGGTAACCAGACCCGTGCTGCGCTGATGATGGGCATCAACCGTGGTACGCTGCGTAAAAAATTGAAAAAGTACGGCATGAACTAATTCAGGTTAGCTAAATGCTTGATTAAAAAGGCGCTACTCGGCATGGGGAAGCGCCTTTTTTATAGGTGTCACAAAGGGAGTGACCATGAGAACAGGATGTGAACCGACCCGGTTTGGTAATGAAGCTAAGACCATTATTCACGGTGATGCGCTTGCCGAGCTTAAAAAACTACCCACCGAAAGCATCGATCTGATCTTTGCCGACCCACCTTATAACATCGGTAAAAATTTTGATGGTCTGATCGAAGCCTGGAAAGAAGATCTGTTTATCGACTGGCTGTTTGAAGTGATTGCAGAGTGCCACCGCGTTCTGAAAAAACAGGGCAGCATGTACATCATGAACAGCACGGAAAACATGCCCTTTATCGATATCCAGTGCCGCAAGTTCTTTACCATCAAAAGTCGCATCGTCTGGTCATATGACAGTTCTGGGGTGCAGGCGAAGAAACACTATGGCTCCATGTACGAACCCATCCTGATGATGGTGAAAGATGCAAAGAACTACACGTTCAACGGTGATGCTATTCTGGTTGAAGCTAAAACCGGTGCGCAACGCGCGTTGATCGATTATCGCAAAAATCCTCCACAGCCTTACAATCACCAAAAAGTACCGGGTAATGTCTGGGATTTTCCGCGCGTGCGTTATTTGATGGATGAATATGAAAACCATCCGACGCAAAAACCGGAAGCATTACTGAAGCGCATAATTCTCGCTTCTTCCAACCCTGGCGATGTCGTTCTCGATCCGTTTGCCGGTAGCTTTACTACCGGCGCCGTAGCCGTCGCCAGCGGGCGAAAATTCATTGGTATTGAGATTAACAGCGAGTACATCAAGATGGGACTTCGACGGCTGGATGTCGTGTCACATTACTCCGTGGAAGATCTGGCGAAAGTGAAAAAAAGAAAGACCGGCAACCTGTCAAAACGAAGCCGGATCAGCGAAGTTGACCCCGATCTCATTGCAAAGTAAAGGAAGTGTAAGCCTGGTTTTCAGATTATTCATTTCGTGTATATTTCCTGCCAGACTTGGTTAAACATGCACAGGCTCAGGTAATGATTCGCAAGTATTGGTGGCTCGTCGTTTTCGCTGTCTCCGTTTTTCTGTTTGATACCTTACTGATGCAGTGGATTGAACTACTGGCAACAGAAACAGACAAATGTCGCAATATGAACTCGGTTAATCCGCTAAAACTGGTTAACTGTGACGAACTGGATTTTCACAATAGAATGTAACTTTATACGATACCTAATTCATTTGTTTTATGAATTAATTTCGTTGTGTTTTCATCTGGCATAAACATTCTTAATACATTATCGACTAATGCGGGTGCTTGTTTATAAAGATCGTAACCCGCTATATTCATTAACCAGTTTTGAACAATACCGCTGAAGGCACCATCAATAATAATCATTACGACGTCTAAGTCGAGGCTTTTAGCTACATACCCTTGTTGCTGACATGATTGCAATACTTCGCGCAGAGTCTGCGGATTAAAGCCCATCTTCTCGCGTATTACTGCCTCTTCCAGCATCTCATCATTAAATTCACATTTGTGATATAAGATTTGTAGTAATGCCTGTTGGCGGGGAATTTCGGCAATATATTGCAAGCCAACAATCAGTTTTTCACGCAATTGCTGGTACGGGTTATGGTCTGACCCTGCCGCCAGTCGCTCCTGGATTAACTCCCGCAATGATGGTTGTTGCAGCCATATCTCATTAAACAGTTGGGTCTTGTTTTCGAAGTGCCAGTAGATAGCGCCACGTGTGACGTTAGCGGCGTCGGCAATGTCGTTGAGTGTCGTCTTGCTTACACCATGCTGCGCAAACTGGGCGATGGCAGTTTCAATCAGTTCTTGCCGGGTCTTCAGGGCTTCGGCTTTGGTTCTTTTTGCCATGATTAATTATTCAGAAAATAAATATATTCGACACAGGATGAGAAAATAGCGAAGGGTAATCTATCACCTAACGCATATTTATACGAGAGGCTAATATTGAGTTGCTATAAATCGTCAAATAATTCAAACCTATCATTTAGCCAATATGCATTCATTTAATGAATGCATATTTCATTTTAAGTGAAAGCAATTCATCTCATTTCAATTAACGGCAAAACAAAACATTAGAATATTAATCTTTTTTTGTGTTTATGTGCCTTAGACGCCAGTATTCATAACTATTCCTTACATCGACGAATGATAATTTGTAGGATAGCGAACTGTATTTTTTCTTTCTGCGAGTTAACGCGTTGCCTTTTTGGGTAAATAACGCGCTTTTGGTTTTTTGAGGAATAGTAATGACGAAACATGCCAGGTTTTTCCTCCTGCCCTCCTCTATTCTGATCTCCGCTGCTTTAATCGCGGGTTGTAACGATAAGGGAGAAGAGAAAGCTCACGTCGGTGAACCGCAGGTTACCGTTCATGTTGTGAAAACGGCCCCGCTAGAAGTTAAGACTGAATTACCAGGCCGCACCAACGCTTTCCGTATCGCTGAAGTTCGCCCACAGGTTAGTGGGATCGTACTGAATCGTAATTTCACTGAAGGTAGCGATGTGCTGGCAGGACAGTCCCTGTACCAGATCGATCCAGCGACCTATCAGGCAAGTTATGACAGCGCGAAGGGCGAACTGGCGAAAAGTGAAGCCGCCGCCGCCATCGCGCATTTGACGGTAAAACGTTACGTTCCACTCGTGGGAACGAAATACATTAGTCAGCAGGAGTACGATCAAGCCATTGCTGATGCTCGCCAGGCCGATGCCGCCGTGATTGCGGCAAAAGCCACCGTCGAAAGCGCCCGAATCAATCTCGCTTATACCAAAGTGACTGCGCCAATTAGCGGACGCATCGGCAAATCTACTGTGACCGAAGGTGCGCTCGTCACTAACGGGCAAACGACCGAACTGGCAACTGTCCAGCAGCTCGATCCTATCTACGTCGATGTTACCCAATCCAGCAACGATTTTATGAGGCTGAAGCAGTCCGTAGTGCAAGGGAATTTGCATAAGGAAAACGCCACCAGCAACGTAGAGTTGGTCATGGAAAACGGTCAAACCTATCCCCTAAAAGGCACACTGCAATTCTCCGATGTGACCGTTGATGAAAGCACCGGCTCCATAACCCTACGTGCCGTCTTCCCTAACCCACAACATACGCTTTTGCCGGGTATGTTTGTGCGCGCACGGATTAATGAAGGTGTACAACCCGATGCCATTCTTATCCCGCAACAAGGCGTTAGCCGCACACCGCGTGGTGACGCAACCGTGCTGATTGTTAACGATAAAAGTCAGGTTGAAGCGCGTCCTGTCGTTGCCAGCCAGGCGATTGGCGATAAATGGTTGATTAGCGAAGGGCTGAAATCTGGCGATCAAGTCATTGTCAGCGGCCTGCAAAAAGCGCGCCCGGGAGAGCAGGTTAAAGCCACTACCGATACCCCCGCAGATACTGCATCGAAGTAAGGCAATCTGACATGGCAAACTTTTTTATTCGACGACCGATATTTGCATGGGTGCTGGCCATTATTCTGATGATGGCGGGCGCACTGGCGATCCTACAATTGCCCGTCGCCCAGTACCCAACCATTGCGCCGCCTGCGGTTTCTGTTTCGGCAAACTATCCGGGCGCTGATGCGCAGACCGTACAGGATACGGTGACGCAGGTTATCGAACAGAATATGAATGGTATCGATAACCTGATGTATATGTCCTCGACCAGCGATTCCGCCGGTAGCGTGACAATTACCCTCACCTTCCAGTCCGGAGCCGATCCAGATATCGCGCAAGTGCAGGTGCAGAACAAACTCCAGCTCGCTACGCCGTTGCTGCCGCAGGAAGTTCAACAGCAGGGGATCAGCGTTGAAAAATCCAGTAGCAGCTATCTAATGGTGGCGGGCTTTGTCTCTGATAACCCAGACACCACACAGGACGATATCTCGGACTATGTGGCCTCTAACGTTAAAGATACGCTTAGCCGCCTGAATGGCGTTGGTGACGTGCAACTCTTTGGCGCACAGTATGCGATGCGTATCTGGCTGGACGCCGATCTGCTGAACAAATATAAGCTGACGCCGGTTGATGTAATTAACCAGTTGAAAGTGCAGAACGATCAGATTGCTGCCGGACAGTTGGGCGGAACACCTGCTTTACCAGGGCAACAGTTGAACGCCTCAATTATTGCTCAGACGCGATTAAAAAATCCGGAAGAGTTCGGCAAAGTTACCCTGCGCGTGAACAGCGACGGTTCGGTTGTGCACCTGAAAGATGTCGCACGGGTTGAACTTGGCGGTGAAAACTATAACGTTATCGCTCGCATCAACGGTAAACCGGCGGCGGGTCTGGGTATTAAGCTGGCAACCGGTGCGAACGCTCTCGATACCGCGAAAGCCATTAAGGCAAAACTGGCGGAATTACAGCCATTCTTCCCGCAGGGAATGAAGGTTCTCTACCCTTATGACACCACGCCATTCGTCCAGCTTTCTATTCACGAAGTGGTAAAAACGCTGTTCGAAGCCATTATGCTGGTATTCCTGGTGATGTATCTGTTCTTGCAGAATATGCGAGCAACGCTGATCCCCACCATTGCTGTGCCCGTGGTGTTGTTAGGGACGTTTGCCATCCTCGCCGCTTTTGGTTACTCCATCAACACACTAACGATGTTCGGGATGGTGCTTGCCATTGGGCTACTCGTCGATGATGCGATAGTGGTGGTGGAGAACGTCGAGCGCGTAATGATGGAGGATAAGCTCCCGCCAAAAGAAGCGACGGAAAAATCAATGTCGCAAATTCAGGGCGCACTGGTGGGTATCGCGATGGTGCTGTCAGCGGTATTTATTCCGATGGCATTCTTCGGCGGCTCTACCGGGGCAATTTATCGCCAGTTCTCTATCACCATCGTTTCGGCAATGGCGCTTTCTGTTCTGGTGGCATTGATTCTCACCCCGGCGTTATGTGCAACGCTGCTCAAACCCGTCTCTGCTGAGCATCACGAAAATAAGGGCGGTTTCTTCGGCTGGTTTAATACTACCTTCGATCATAGCGTTAATCACTACACCAACAGCGTCGGCAAAATCCTCGGTTCCACAGGACGATATTTACTGATCTATGCGCTGATTGTTGCTGGAATGGTGGTGTTGTTTTTACGTCTTCCCTCTTCCTTCTTGCCTGAAGAGGATCAGGGTGTCTTTCTGACCATGATTCAGTTGCCCGCTGGCGCGACGCAAGAGCGGACGCAAAAAGTGTTGGATCAGGTGACGGATTACTACCTGCACAATGAAAAAGCAAACGTTGAAAGTGTCTTTACGGTTAACGGGTTTAGCTTCAGCGGCCAGGCGCAAAACGCCGGGATGGCCTTCGTCAGCCTGAAACCATGGGAAGAACGTAGTGGTGAGGAAAACAGCGCGGAAGCGGTTATCCATCGCGCCAAAATGGAATTGGGTAAGATCCGCGACGGTTTTGTCATTCCGTTTAATATGCCTGCTATTGTTGAACTGGGCACGGCAACGGGTTTTGACTTTGAGTTAATTGATCAGGCAGGGCTGGGTCACGATGCCCTAACCCAGGCTCGTAACCAGCTGCTTGGCATGGCGGCGCAACATCCTGGCAGCTTAGTCAGTGTGCGCCCTAATGGCCTGGAAGATACCGCGCAATTCAAACTTGAAGTTGACCAGGAAAAGGCGCAGGCATTAGGCGTTTCGCTTTCTGACATCAATCAGACCATTTCTACGGCGTTGGGTGGGACTTATGTTAACGACTTCATCGACCGTGGCCGTGTGAAAAAGGTTTATGTTCAGGCGGATGCCAAATTCCGTATGCTGCCAGAAGATGTCGATAAACTTTACGTCCGCAGCGCCAATGGTGAAATGGTGCCATTCTCTTCCTTTACCACTTCACATTGGGTGTATGGTTCTCCACGACTGGAACGCTACAACGGTCTGCCGTCAATGGAGATTCAGGGGGAAGCTGCGCCAGGAACCAGTTCCGGCGATGCCATGGCGTTGATGGAAAACCTTGCGTCAAAATTACCGGCAGGCATTGGTTATGACTGGACAGGTATGTCGTATCAGGAACGCTTATCGGGCAACCAGGCTCCTGCTTTGGTGGCAATCTCCTTCGTGGTTGTTTTCCTGTGCCTTGCTGCGCTCTATGAAAGCTGGTCAATTCCTGTCTCGGTTATGTTGGTCGTGCCGTTAGGGATTGTCGGCGTGCTGCTGGCGGCGACACTCTTTAATCAAAAAAATGACGTCTACTTTATGGTGGGCTTGCTAACGACAATTGGCTTGTCGGCCAAAAACGCTATTTTGATTGTTGAGTTCGCTAAGGATCTGATGGAGAAAGAGGGAAAAGGTGTTGTCGAAGCGACGCTGATGGCAGTACGTATGCGCCTGCGTCCTATCCTGATGACCTCTCTCGCCTTTATTCTCGGCGTATTACCACTGGCTATCAGTAATGGTGCCGGCAGTGGTGCGCAGAACGCAGTGGGTATCGGTGTAATGGGCGGAATGGTCTCTGCAACATTGCTGGCTATTTTCTTCGTACCGGTGTTCTTTGTCGTGATCCGCCGTTGCTTTAAAGGGTAAATCAGAAACATAAAGGCGCTTTCGGGCGCCTTTATTATTTTTAGTGAAAACCATAAAAATTAATAAGATAATCTTCTGCTCACTCTTTAAAAACTTTTCGTAGCCCATGTTCCCTTCACTATTTTTACAATTCACATAATTTGTCATTATTCATTCCGCAAGATTTATAACCTCCAGTGATAAAATGGTACTCAGCTCGTTAATAAGAGAGTTAACTTATTAAGCGTTAGCGTTATTACTGAGGTAACACCATGAAAAGATTAATTCCTGTGGCATTGCTCACCGCATTGCTGGCGGGCTGTGCTCACGATTCCCCCTGCGTTCCGGTTTATGACGATCAGGGACGCCTGGTTCACACCAATACCTGTATGAAAGGTACAACACAGGATAACTGGGAAACTGCCGGGGCTATTGCTGGCGGAGCAGCGGCTGTCGCCGGCCTTACGATGGGGATCATTGCTCTGTCAAAATAACTGAACAGAGCGCGGACTTCCGCGCTCTGTTTAACGATACAGAATCTACCTATACGTTAAACACCGCTATATTTCGCTGGCTAATCCCATTTTAATTAAGCATTTTATCTCGTCGTATTATCTCTATATCGAAATAAGGTATTAATTTATTTTTCAATCAAATCCGTTCCACCGATACTCACGCCAATAATCATTATTCTGCTTAGCAAAATACGAGTTAATATTTTGCGCCAAAATGTGGCGCATGTTTCGTTTTCGCACCATTGCGGGGCGCTGTTTTTATTATTTCCTGTCTACACTCAGCTTATTGCGACGCGAAATCGTGCGCAAAAGCTGGCACTACTTTTGCTTATAAGAGGATGGCCACAGACAGGTAAAAGGCGTTTCCCAAACGTCCTATAACGATAATTTTCGCCTCACAGGAAATGTAATGAACACATCCCCCCC
>NZ_AEJZ01000019.1:0-16430 GCF_000208525.1 Escherichia sp. TW14182 | reverse complement strand
ATAATGTTACCCGCCAGTACGTTTTCACTGATGGCTTCGTCCATAAATCCAGCAGGGGCAATCACCTGCACTTTGCCCGATTTAACATCAGCTTCGGAGATAATGCCCTTTACGCCGCCATAGTGGTCGGTGTGGCTGTGGGTGTAGATAACCGCAACAATCGGTTTTTGCGGACGATGCTGGAAGTAAAGGTCAAGGGCGGCTTTTGCGGCAGGCGGTGTTACCAGCGGGTCGATAACAATAATGCCTTTCTCGCCTTCCACGAACGTAATGTTGGAGATGTCCTGGCCGCGCACCTGATACATTTTATCGGTGACTTTGAACAGGCCAGAAATGCCGTTGATCTGTGACTGACGCCACAGGCTGGGGTTTACCGTTTCCGGCGCAGCGGCATTAATATCAAATTTGTAATCGTCTGCGCGGTAGTAAACTTTACCGTTCGCATCACGCAGAATACCTTCGTCCAGCAGCGGAGCGATAAATCCACGCTGGGCATCGTCAAAATCTTGACGATCGCTAAACGGTAATGATTTGGCGTAATTCTGATTAACCTGTTGCGTATATTGGGAGGCGGCTTTCGCTTCCTCTTTCGCGTAAGCGGTATTTACCATCATGCCGCTGGCGGCAGTTAACGCAATAACAATCCTGCTCAAACGGAATAACCGAGAGTTATTCATATAAATCTCCATTTATCATTTGTGTCGTAAATATGTAATCCATGCAAAATACGTCATTTAAAGCTGGCGATATCATAATTGGGAAACGACGATTTTAATAAACGGAAGTATGAGCGGAACGAGCCATTTTATTAGGGATTTGTGCTGAAGGTGAAAAAGTACGGCATATCTATTAACAATATCAATAATGTGACATGAATTATATTTTCATTATATATATTGCTTTCCTCTTTCACTTCGCCAGGAAGTACGCACAATGATTAATCAGGTGAATAATGCGGAGTGTAACCATGAAACCCGTGGTGCTGGTGGTGGATGATGACGCGGCTATCTGTGCACTGTTGCAGGACGTGTTAAGCGAACATGTCTTTACGGTTTCAGTCTGCCATACCGGACAGGCGGCAATATCGTGTATTGAAGGCGATCCTGATATTGCGCTGGTGGTGCTGGATATGATGTTGCCTGATACCAACGGCCTGATGGTATTACAACAACTACAGAAAATGCGTCCTGCATTGCCGGTGGTGATGCTGACCGGTCTGGGCAGTGAGTCTGATGTGGTGGTCGGGCTGGAAATGGGCGCGGATGATTATATCTGCAAGCCATTTACCCCACGGGTAGTGGTCGCGCGACTAAAAGCGGTGTTACGGCGCGTTGGCGTGCTGGCGGTCAATGAGGAGAAAAATGCCGGGCTGTCATTTAATGGCTGGTATCTCGATACCACACGCTGCCAGCTACACAATCCGCGACAGCAACTTGTTGAGCTGACTCAGGGCGAATATTGCTTGTTGCTGGCTCTGGCACAAAACGCCCGTCGGGTATTGAGCCGTGAGCAGTTGCTGGAGTTTACCCATAGTGACAGCATAGAGGTGTTTGATCGCACCATCGACGTATTAATCATGCGACTACGACGCAAAATCGAACTGAACCCGCATCAGCCAATGTTGATTAAAACTCTGCGCGGTCTGGGTTATGTCTTCGCTGCCGACGTGCATTAATCCGACATTTCTGTTTGCAGCTCTTCCAGTGTTTTTGCCCCGTCGATGGCGTTGGCGCATAACAGGCTCGCGCGTGCGCAGGCATGTGCCAGTTTGATGCTCTCGGTAAGCGTCCAGCGTTCGTGGCAGCCATACAAAAATCCGGCACAAAACGCATCACCCGCGCCGACGCTACCGATAATCTCGCGCGGTTCTAATTTCCGTGAGGGTATCCACATGCCGCCCTGTTCCGGCGTCTCTCCCCATGCGCCTTCCGCGCAGTGAATCACCACGCGCTGGCGCACGCCCGCATCTAACAGTTCGCGCGCGGCGGCGGCAATATGCGCGATATGTGGCTCGCCGTTAGGCAAACGAATCTCCAGCCCGCTAAATTCCCCAGCCTCCAGTTCGTTAATCACCAGATAATCCAGATGACGCAACGCGGGCAATACCAGCGGCTGATAGCGCGGATCGCCCTTGCGGGAAACCAGATCGAGACAGGTTTCATAGCCAGCGTCATGCATCTGCGCCAGCAGGCGGGCGCTGCGAGTGCCATAAACATCGTCTGGCATATCCAGGCTTTCGAGCAACAGCAGATAACCGAGATGGAAGATTTTCATGCTGCTATCAAGCTGGTCGAACGCCGGAAGATCCAGCAGCCGGTTAGCGCCCGGTGAATGGAAAAAGGTGCGCTGCCCGCTGGGATCGGTCATCACCTGCGACATCGACGTCGGCGCAAAAGTGGTGCGCTGCACATGCTGGCGGTTGACGTGATACTGCTCCAGCATTGCCATAATGTAATCGCCATCGCTGTCCTGACCGATTAGCCCGACCGCCTGCAAAGGCAGCCCGGCGCGCATTTTCGCCAGCGTCAGCAGGACGTTAAGCGGCGCGCCGCCGGTAGAGCGTTCGCTGTGGGTGATCTCCGCCAGCCAGCCGCGCTCCGGCCACTGGATAATCTGGTGGACGTGGTCAACCAGCATATTTCCTGCTGCGATAATACCTTTACGTTCCATCATGCCCGCTCCTGGATTAGCTAATGCGCTGTCGCCGGGCAGCGTCGCCGCCCGGCTTCGGACTTATTTCACCGTCCAGCCTTTGTAATTGCCGACGTTGTCTTTGTCGATCATCGTCACCGGGATCAGCACCGGCTCTTTCGGCGCGGGTTTGCCCTGCAAAATGTCGTAGCCAATTTCCACCGCTTTAGCTGCCATCACCTGGGGATCTTGCGCTGGGGTGGCGACAAACAACGAGTTCTCACGTTTCAGCGCCTCTTCGGCGTCCGGGCTACCATCCACGCCAACAATAAAGAACTCGTTACGTTGTGCCTGTTTTGCTGCCAGATCGGCGCCGATCGCGGTCGGATCGTTAATCGCAAACACGCCGTCGATCTTCGGATTAGCCGCCAGCAACGCGGTCATCACCTCCAGCCCGCCTTCACGACTGCCTTTGGCGTTCTGGTTGTCAGAGAGCACCTTGATGTCAGGATGGCGTTTAAATTCGGTCTGGCAGCCTTCGACGCGGTTCTGCACGGCGGACACCGGCGGCCCGTTGATGATCACCACGTTGCCTTTGCCTTTCAGGCGATCGGTGATGTATTTACAGGCCATTTCGCCCGCCTGGGTGTTATCGGAAGTAATGGTGGCGTCGGCACCTTCTGCCGCTACGTCAACCGCCACCACCACGATCCCGGCGTCTTTCGCCCGTTTCACCGCCGGGCCGATCCCTTTTGAATCGGCAGCGTTAAGGATGATCATATCGACGTTAGCGGCGATAAAGTTGTCAATTTGCGACACCTGCTGGCCCAGATCGTAGCCGCTGGAAACCAGCGTCACTTTGACGTTATCGCCTGCCAGTTTACGCGCTTCCAGCTCCGCGCCTTTGGTTATCTGTACGAAGAACGGGTTCGCCAGGTCGCCTACCGTTACGCCTATCGATTTCAGTTCTTTCGCCTGGGCGAACGGTGCCGCAGCCAGCAGCGCGCCTGCACAGAGCGCGGTCACTAAGGGCTTCAATCTCATACTGTATTCCTCATGTGTAGGGTATTGTTGTTATGCGCTTTGATGATGTCGGGTACGGTATTTGTCGATCAGCACCGCAATGATGATCACCGCCCCTTTGATCACCAACTGCCAGAAGTAAGAGACGCCCATTAAGGTCATGCCGTTGTTGAGCGTGGCGATAATCAGCGCGCCGACCAGCGTGCCGGTGATGGTGCCGATCCCGCCAACAAAACTGGTTCCGCCGAGGATCACCGCCGCAATGGCGTCCAGTTCGTAACCCATGCCTAAGTTGCCGTTGGCGCTGTATAGCCGCGAGGCGCTCATAATCCCGCCCAGCCCTGAAAGCAGGCCGCTCATGCCATAAACAAACAGCAGCACCAGCCAGACCTTAATGCCGGTAAGACGCGCCGCCTGCATATTGCCGCCGACGGCGTAGATATGAACGCCAAGCGTGGTGCGGCGCAGAATAAACCAGCACACCACGATCACCGCTAGCGCAATGACCACCAGCCAGGGGATCGGCCCAAGATAGTTGTTGCCTATCCACTCGAAATTAATGTTGGAGTTGATAACCGTAGTGCCATCCGCCAGCAGATACGCTGCCCCGCGCAGCGCCGTATAGGTGCCAAGTGTGACGATAAACGGCGGTAATCCGGCAAAGGCCACCAGCGCGCCGTTGAACAACCCCAGCAGCAGGCCGAGCATCAGCGCCGCCGGGATCGACAGCATGGCGAACTCCGGGCTAAGGGAGACGACCATCGCCGCCACCGCTGTGGTGCCGAGAATTGAACCTACAGAAAGATCGATCCCGCCGGTCAAAATGATGAAGGTCATTCCTGCCGCCAGCACAATGTTGATTGACGCCTGGCGGGTAATATTCAGCAGGTTGCTTTCGGTAAAAAAGTTTGGCGCGATAAAGCCAAAAATCGCCACGATCAGGATCAGAATCGGCAAAATGCCGACCGTTTGCATCAGATCGCTCATTAACATTTTTTTGGCAGAGGTCTTTGCAGATGTCGTCATGAGCGCACCGCCTGGGAATGGGCGTCGTTGACGCCGGTCGCTAAGGTCATAATGTTTTCCTGGGTGATGTTGTTGCCGTTTAACTCACCGGCAATGCTGCCTTCGCGCATTACATAAACGCGATCGCTCATCCCGACTATCTCCGGCAGTTCGCTGGAGATCATCAGGATCGCCACGCCCTTGCGCGCCATCTCGTTCATGATCCGGTAGATCTCGCTTTTTGCGCCGACATCCACGCCGCGCGTGGGTTCATCGAGCAGTAAAATGCGTGGGCCAATCGCCACCCAGCGGGAGATCAACAGTTTTTGCTGATTACCGCCCGAAAGCCCACCTGCTCGCACCTGGGCATGAGGCACGCGGATGTTGAGCAACTTAATGGCGTCATCGGAAATGGTTTGTGCTTTTTTGCGATTGAGCATCCCCCAGCTGGCATCGCGCTCCAGGGTTGCCATGGTGATGTTTTCGGCTGCCGCCATTTCAAGGAACAATCCCTGTTCTTTGCGGTTTTCGGTGAGAAAACCAATGCCAAGATCGATGGCTTCGCGCGGGGAGTGGATCACCACCGGTTCGCCATCGACTTCAATCATTCCGCCTGTCGCTTTCCGCACGCCGAAAATTAACTGCGCCAGTTCGGAACGTCCGGCGCCCACCAGCCCGGCGAGGCCGACAATTTCGCCGGAACGCACCAGCAGGCTACTCGGCTGGACTTTGCCGCCGTCGGTCAGGTGGTGAACGTTCAGGCGGGCTTTGCCGAGCGGGATATCGCGCTCTTTATTGAACAGATCGCTCAGCGGCCTGCCGACCATCATCCGCACCAGTTCCCCGGCGTTGAGATTGTCGCGGGTCAGGCTGCCAACGTATCGCCCGTCACGCAGCACGCTGACGCGATCGGAAAGCTCATACACTTCTGCCATGCGGTGGCTGATGTAGATAATCGCCATCCCTTCATCGCGCAGTCGCATAATCAGTTCAAACAGGCGGTGAGTTTCGCGGGAGGAGAGGGCGGCGGTAGGTTCGTCCATCACCAGAATGCGGCTGTTGCGATGCAACGCGCGGGCGATTTCGACCTGCTGTTGCTCGGCGATGGTCAGCGTCATGACTTTATCGCTGGCGTTAAACTGCGCGCCGAGGCGGTCGATCACTTTTTGCGCCTGCACCAGCATCTCTTTACGCTGCACCAGCCCGCCGTGGGAAAGCTCGCTGCCGAGGAAAATATTTTCTGCCACCGTCAGATTCGGTGCCAGCTGCATCTCCTGATAAATCAGCGTAATACCGGCGCTTAAGGCATCTTTCGGTGTGCGAATGTGAAAGGGCTTGCCGTCTATCAGGATCTCGCCGCTGGTGGCGGTATACGCCCCCGCCAGCACCTTCATCAGCGTGCTTTTTCCGGCGCCGTTTTCCCCCATCAGGGCATGGATCTCGCCAGGGTAAACCGTCAAATCCACCCCTTTGAGCGCGTAAAATTTGCCGAAGGCTTTGGCAATATTGCGCATCTCCAGAACTGGCGTGCTGTTCATGGCGGACTCCTGCGAGGTTGTCGATATCAGCACTCCATCACAGGAAAGTAAATGCAAAATGTCAGAAGCCGTTCATATTTGTCATATTGCGATTTTTCTTTACGGAGCGTGATATGGCGCACCCCGGACGTCACTTTTTTGCCAGCGCGCGCGGGCGGTTGCTGCTTTTAAATTTGCTTGTGGTGGCGGTGACGCTGATGGTCAGCGGCGTGGCGGTAATGGGCTTTCGTCATGCCAGCCAGATGCAGGAGCAGGTGCAGCAGCAAACGGTGGATGATATGACCGGCAGCCTGAATCTGGCGCGCGACACCGCAAACGTGGCGACAGCGGCGGTGCGATTATCACAGGTGGTGGGGGCGCTGGAATATAAAGGTGAAGCCGAGCGATTGCAGGAGACACAGCGGGCATTAAAAAGCTCGCTTGCACAACTGGCGAACGCGCCTTTAGCACAGCAGGACGCCGGGCTGGTGGCGCGAATCATCCAGCGCAGTAATGAACTGCAAACCAGCGTCGGCGGAATGCTGGAGCGGGGGCAAAGGCGGCACTTGGAACGTAACGCGCTGTTAAGTTCGCTATATCAAAACTTAAGTTATCTGCGGCATCTGCAAAAAGTCACTTACGCGGAAGATGATCTTTTGCTTAACGAGATGAACCGGCTGATCGTTGCCGCCATTGCCACTCCAGCACCGCAGGCGATTATTCATCAACTGGTTGAAGTGATGTCTGCGCTGCCGACTCATAGTGATACGCCGTTAGTAAATACGCTACTTACTGATTTTAATCGTGAACTGCGCAAACTCGCGCCGCTTTCGGCGTCACTGGAGCAAAGCGATCTGGCGATTAGCTGGTATATGTTTCACATCAAAGCTCTGGTGGCGATCCTTAACAGCGATATAAACCATTATGCCGAACAGGTGGCGATGCTTTCCGGTCAGCGGGTAGCACAAAGTTACCAGGATCTGCGCTCCGGTGAGAGGGTGATCATGATTTTTGCCCTGTTAGCGGTGGTGATCACCGCATTTGCAGGTTGGTACATCTATCGCAATCTCGGCTCAAACCTGACGGCGATTTCCCGCGCCATGAGCCGTCTGGCGCACGGTGAAGCAGACGTCAGCTTTCCGGCGTTACAGCGGCGCGATGAGTTAGGTGAACTGGCACGCGCCTTTAACGTCTTCGCCCGTAATACCGCATCGCTTGAGCGGACGTCACGGCTGCTGAAAGAGAAAACCACGCAGATGGAGATTGCTCAAACCGAGCGGCAGGGGCTGGAAGAGGCGCTGTTGCACAGCCAGAAACTAAAAGCGGTCGGGCAACTGACGGGGGGACTGGCGCATGATTTTAATAATCTGTTGGCGGTGATTATTGGCAGCCTGGAGCTGGTGAACACAGACTCGCCCGACGCGCCGCGAATACAGCGAGCGCAGCAAGCCGCCGAACGTGGCGCGCTACTAACCCAACGGCTGTTGGCGTTTTCCCGCAAGCA
This sequence comes from Escherichia sp. TW14182, assembly GCF_000208525.1. Classification (NCBI taxonomy): domain Bacteria; kingdom Pseudomonadati; phylum Pseudomonadota; class Gammaproteobacteria; order Enterobacterales; family Enterobacteriaceae; genus Escherichia; species Escherichia sp. TW14182. Next base: position 8,750 of record NZ_AEJZ01000019.1, on the reverse strand, counting down.
GTCCTTACATCCACAATCCATTGAACTGAAAACATTACTGGAAGAGTTAAGTGAATTGATGCGCCACTCCTTACCGACAACGCTGACGCTGGAGATTGAAGCACAGTCTCCGGCGTGGCCTGCGTGGATTGACGTCAGCCAACTGGAAAACGCCATCATCAACCTGGTGATGAACGCTCGTGATGCGATGGAAGGGCTGACGGGAACCCTCAAAATCCGCACCTGGAACCAGCGTGTCACCCGTAGCGGTGGGCAGCGTCAGGACATGGTGGCTCTGGAGGTTATCGATCATGGCTGTGGAATGTCGCAGGAGGTGAAAAGCCAGGTATTCGAGCCGTTCTTTACCACCAAACAGACGGGCAGTGGCAGCGGGCTGGGCTTGTCGATGGTCTATGGTTTCGTGCGTCAGTCCGGCGGGAGGGTGGAAATCGAAAGCGCGCCGGGGCAGGGAACGACAGTCAGACTACAGCTTCCCCGTGCGTTGTTGGCGGCGAAAAATGTATCGTCAGCGGTGGTAGAACAGACAGCCGTCAGCGGCGATAAGCTGGTGTTGGTGCTGGAAGATGAAGCTGCAGTACGCCAGACAATCTGCGAACAGTTGCACCTGCTGGGCTATTTGACGCTGGAAGCCAGCAGCGGCGAACAGGCGCTGGATCTGCTGGCGGCATCAGTGGAAATCGATATTTTTATCAGCGACTTAATGCTCCCAGGCGGTATGAGCGGCGCAGAAGTGGTCAATGCAGCACGCAAACGCTACCCACACCTGACGCTGCTGCTCATCAGCGGTCAGGATTTACGCCCCAGCTATAACCCCGCGTTGCCAGAAGTGGCGCTGCTGCGCAAACCTTTTACCCGCGTGCAACTGGCGCAGGCATTGGGGCAAATTGAGGGATGATTTTCAGAATTTATCAAGAGGCCTGGAGCAAACGTGCTGCTATTGTGAGCAATTCTGCTCTGAATGGGATATAAAAGGAATTACGTCAGTACTGACAAGAGGCGATTCACATATGATCGTGATGCCAACCACCTATAGCCCAATGACGGTTGCTCGTTCTTTTCGCGTGGTGGAAGAGATCGAGCTTTCCGGACGTCTGTTACAGGTGATTTATGACAGCCAGACGCCAAGAGCGGCCATCATTGAAGCGGACATTGAAGTTTTTGCAGGCGTGCCACGTCATCGGGTACTCGCCGCTCTCGACCTGCAGCGTAAAAAAGAGTTCGGCAGCGATATTATTGCCGTTGAACGCTGGTGGGAAGACTCGGATCTGGTACAAGTGGAAGGTATCTGCGTCTCCCCAGGTGAACGCGATAAAGGTCTGGCAACGCGACTGTATGAAGCGTTAATCCTGCAATGCGGAATCACACTCATCAGCGATTTTGATCAGTATGATGGCGGGAAGATGCTCTGGCAGAAGATCGCGCGCGAGTCCGATCAGATTTCGGTGTTTATATTAGACACTGAACAAGAGACATTTTGGCCTTACGATGGCACTAAAGTGATCTACGATGGTGGCTGCATTCCGGAAGAACGTATCTGGAGTATTTCTCCGGATCAAAAATGTCATAGCATTGTGCTGGTGGCGTAAAATAAACGGCGAGCTATCCAGCTAATGGAAGAGTCTGCGCCTTACCGTATTTGAGATTACTCCGCTACTCCGGTTATTCACACTCAACTAACGTTAAGCCAGTCCATCACAGAGACTGTCTTATGAAACCTTACTCCACGCTCTTTCTTTTCACCCTGCTCACGCTGACCACCGTTCCGGCTCAGGCCGATATTATCGACGACACGATTGGTAATATTCAGCAGGCGATTAACGACGCTTATAACCCTGACCGTGGGCGTGACTATGAAGATTCGCGCGACGACGGCTGGCAGCGTCAAGTGAGCGACGATCGTCGCAGACAATATGACGACCGCCGCCGCCAGTTTGAAGATCGCCGCAGGCAGCTGGACGACCGCCAGCGCCAGCTTGATCAGGAGCGTCGGCAGCTGGAAGATGAAGAGCGGAGAATGGAAGATGAGTATGGGCGGTGATGTTGGGTATAGGGCAGGCATCGCCCCTCCCCCTAATTCTCCCCATCAGCTATTAAAGCCCGGCTATTGTGTTGACTGCTGCTTAACGACATTAATCATCCACGGCACTCCAAATTTATCGGTAACTTTGCCGAAGCCATGTGCCCAGAAGGTTTCCTGCCAGTCCATTTCGATTTTTCCGTTGGCGGCAAGGTTGTCAAACCAACGTTTCCCTTCCTCGACCTGTTGCGAATCGAGCACCAACGTAAATCCGGAGTAGTTGGCTTTTCCTGACGGTATGGCATCGCTCATCATGATGTCGCTTCCGGCAATGCGCACGTTAGCATGGGCGATGGCAGTATCGGGAAATTGCATCCCTGAAGGACAACCTTCGGAGCTTTCCTGCGCGGGTTTCGGCATTTCCCCAAAGCTGATTTTATAGAGCAGTTCCGCATCTAACGTGCGTTGGTAATAGGCTATGGCGTCGGCACAGTTACCGGCAAAAGAGATATAGGGGCTTAACGGCATGATGGTGACCTCAGTTAAGAGAAGTCAGTTAAGTGTAGTTTGAATTTTGTACAGATGAAGAGTAGGCCTGATAAGACGCGGCAAGCGTCGCATCAGGCATTGGCACCGTTGCCGGATGCGGCGTAAACGCCTTATTCCGGCCTACGGATGGCGCGGGAATTTGTAGGCCTGATAAGACGCGCAAGCGTCGCATCAGGCATTTGGCACCGTTGCCGGATGTATCGCACCCGGCATTCGAAATCAATTCTTTTTCACAAACTCAGATTTCAGTTTCATCGGACCAAAACCGTCGATTTTGCAATCGATGTTATGGTCGCCTTCAACCAGGCGGATGTTTTTCACTTTGGTGCCGATTTTCAGCATCGAAGAGCTACCTTTCACCTTCAGATCTTTAATGATGGTAACGCTGTCGCCGTCAGCCAGCAGGTTGCCGTTAGCATCTTTAACGATCAGCTCGTCGCTTTCCTGCGCAGGTTCAGCGTCGTTCCATTCGTAGGCGCATTCCGGGCAGATGTACATGCCGTTATCTTCGTAGGTGTATTCGGAGTTGCATTTCGGGCAGTGTGGTAATGACATGTGGATTTCCTCAAAAGTCAGCAGGGCAAAAGCGCCAAAAAACGGCAGATTGCCGAAAAAGGCCGCAATTATACACAAAATCCCTGCGTTTGTCGGGGGTACTGCTGATTTTAGTCGACGATCGTTTTCATTTGAAAGACAACGCAAAAAGAAAATAATCTTTTTGCCTCTGTTTATTATTTAAGTTAAGGTTAACTCTCTTCTTGTTCTTTTTTTAATTAAATTGTTATTTTATCTTTCTGACTTTTAACTTGTCGGAAGAGATTTATTCATCCGAATAAAAACAACATATTAAATATAAAAATTATTTCCTGCAGTAATTATAAAAGCCGACAACAGAACGAAAAAACGATCTGGCTAAATAAAAATAATGAAATTTGCTTTAAGGAAGAATTTTCCATGTACACACAGACAATATATGAGTTAAGTCAGGAGGCTGAACGTCTGTTACAGCTTTCCAGACAACAGTTGCAGTTACTGGAAAAAATGCCGCTCTCTGTGCCCGGAGAAGATGCACCACCACTGGCTTTACCCTGGAGTCAGCCTAATATCGCCGAGCGTCACGCAATGCTGAATAATGAGCTGCGAAAAATTTCCCGTCTGGAAATGGTGCTGGCGATTATTGGCACCATGAAAGCAGGGAAATCAACCACCATTAACGCTATTGTTGGCACTGAAGTTCTGCCTAATCGCAATCGCCCTATGACTGCGCTGCCGACGCTTATTCGCCATACGCCGGGGCAAAAAGAACCGGTGCTGCATTTTTCACATGTCGCACCAATCGACTGTTTAATCCAACAATTACAACAACGCCTGCGCGATTGCGATATTGAGCATCTGACCGAACTGCTGGAAATAGATAAAGATATGCGTGCGCTTATGCAGCGGATCGAAAATGGCGTTGCTTTTGAAAAATATTATCTTGGTGCCCAGCCAATTTTTCATTGCCTGAAAAGTTTGAATGATTTGGTGCGTCTGGCGAAGGCGCTGGACGTCGATTTTCCTTTTTCTGCTTACGCCGCCATTGAGCATATTCCGGTTATTGAAGTGGAGTTTGTCCATCTGGCAGGGCTGGAGAGTTATCCCGGGCAGTTGACGCTGCTGGATACCCCCGGACCGAATGAAGCCGGACAACCGCATCTGCAAAAAATGCTTAACGAGCAACTGGCGCGCGCCTCCGCAGTGCTGGCGGTGCTGGACTATACGCAACTGAAGTCAATCTCCGATGAAGAAGTGCGTGAGGCGGTTTTAGCGGTGGGGAAATCAGTACCGCTGTATGTGCTCGTCAATAAGTTCGATCAGCAGGATCGTAACAGTGACGATGCAGAACAGGTGCGGGCGCTGATTTCCGGGACGTTGATGAAAGGTTGTGTTACGCCAGGGCAGATATTTCCGGTATCGTCGATGTGGGGCTATCTGGCAAATCGGGCACGTCATGAGTTAGCTAACAATGGTAAGTTGCCAGCACCGGAGCAACAACGCTGGGTGGAGGATTTTGCCCATGCCGCGCTTGGCAGGCGCTGGTGCAATGCCGATCTGGCAGATATCGACCATATTCGCCATGCTGCCGATCAACTGTGGGAAGATTCGCTGTTCGCCCAACCGGTTCAGGCATTACTCCATGCCGCCTACGCCAACGCGTCGTTATATGCACTGCGATCTGCCTCGCATAAGTTGTTGAATTATGCCCAACAAGCGCGGGAATACCTTGATTTTCGCGCACACGGGCTGAACGTCGTTTGCGAGCAATTGCGGCAAAATATCCTCCAGATTGAAGAAAATATGCAGCTATTGCAGCTTAATCAGGTGCAGGTGAGTGGCGAGATTAAACATGAAATCGAGGTGGCTCTGGCATCAGCCAACGACTTTCTGCGTCAGCAGCAAGACGAGGTGAATACCCAGTTAGCAGTGCTGTTTCAACATGATTCGTGGCCGTTAAGCGAGATTCGTACCCGCTGCGAGACGCTGTTACAGGCGGCACAGACCAAAATCAGCCGTGACTTTACGCTGCGTTTTGCTGAACTGGAATCAACCCTTTGCCGGGTGTTAAGCGATGTTATTCACCCCATCGAGCAGCGGGTAAAAACAGAATTGAATGAGTCTGGGTTTCGCCCCGACTTTCATTTTCCTGCTTTTCACGGCGCAGTCCCACACTTCAATACTCGCCAGCTGTTCAGTGATGCAATATCCCACCAGGAAGCAATGGATGAGCAGAGCAGCCGTTTTGGCATTGTGCGTGAGACGTTCTCGCGCTGGCTGAATCAGCCTGACTGGGGACGGGGTGGTGAGAAATCACCGCCAGAGGCCGTTGATTACAGTGCGCTACAACGAACGTTAACCGAAGAAGTAGACCTTTATTGCCAACAAATGGCTAAAGCTTTGGCGGTTCAGGTCGATGATTCTGTCACGGCAGGCATGAACACTTTTTTCGCTGATTTCGCGTTATGTTTGACGGAATTACAGGCGCGTTTACGCGATAGTCTGGCTCTGCGTCAACAAAATGAATCCGTGGTCAGGATGATGCAGCAGCAATTGCAGCAGACCGTGATGATTCATGGCTGGATTTATACGGACTCTCAGTTGTTACGCGATGATATTCAAACTCTTTTCATGGCAGAACAGTATTGACAAAGACGTTACTGGACGGCTCTGGTCGCGTACTGGAGTCAGTTTATCCCCGCTTTTTGGTGGATCTGGCGCAGGGCGATGATGCCCGCTATCCACAAACCCATCAGCAGCAGCTTCGTGAACGACTGATGCAGGAGATCCTTGCGCGCGCACAGCTTCAGACGTGGGCGAATGCCGGAATGTTAAATGCGCCACTTAGCCTGCGCCTGACATTGGTGGAAAAACTGGCGGCGATGCTTGATCCCGGTCATCTGGCGCTGACGCAGATCGCGCAACATTTGGCACTATTGCAAAAAATGGATCACCGTTCGTACTCTGCTTTCCCGGAACTTCCCCAGCAAATCGCCGCGTTGTATGAGTGGTTTTCTGCCCGCTGTCGCTGGAAGGAAAAAGCGTTAATGCAACGAGGGTTACTGGTTCAGGCAGGTGAGCAGAGTGAGCAAATTTTTACCCGCTGGCGTGCTGGTGCGTATAACGCCTGGTCGCTACCGGGACGTTGTTTTATTGCTCTGGAGGAGCTGCGCTGGGGAGCGTTTGGTGATGCCTGTCGTCTGGGTAATCCACAAGCAGCGGCGTCGTTGCTTGACGATTTGCGCGTGAAAGCGACGCAATATCTGGCAGAGAGTATCAATGCGGCACCGACCACTCGCCATTATTACCATCAGTGGTTTTCCCCTCCTGGAGCCCCGACAGGCGGGGATCATGCAGACTTTTTAAGTTGGCTGGGCAAGTGGTCGGATGCCGATAAGCAGCCTGTTTGCTGGTCAGTAACCCAACGCTGGCAAACCGTCGCGTTGGGGATGCCACGGCTCTGTTCAGCACAACGTCTGGCGGGGGCAATGGTCGAAGAAATCTTCTCTGTAAATTGACTGTAAATAATCAGTTACATCAATGAGTGCTCAACGAAATCCATGTGTGAAGTTGATCACAAATTTAAACGCTGGTAGGGTAAAAAGGTCATTAACTGCCCAATTCAGGCGTCAACAGGTTTGATTGTACAATCCTTAATCGGATCGTGTAAGCAAACCAGCTACGCTTGTTACAGAGATTGCACCCTGCAATTCCCGCTCCCCTTTTGCGGGCGCCGCGTCTATTTGCCTGACGCGTGCGGAAATGGGCTTACTCTGCGAGGAAAGCTATGCTGAAAAGGAAAAAAGTAAAACCGATAACCCTTCGTGATGTCACCATTATTGATGACGGTAAACTGCGAAAAGCCATTACTGCAGCATCGCTGGGTAATGCAATGGAATGGTTCGATTTTGGTGTTTATGGTTTTGTTGCTTACGCATTAGGTAAAGTATTTTTCCCGGGGGCTGACCCCAGCGTGCAGATGGTTGCTGCACTTGCCACCTTCTCCGTTCCCTTTCTGATTCGACCGCTTGGCGGACTCTTCTTCGGTATGTTGGGCGATAAATATGGTCGCCAGAAGATCCTCGCTATCACTATTGTGATTATGTCGATCAGTACGTTCTGTATCGGTTTAATACCGTCCTACGCCTCTATTGGTATTTGGGCGCCGATTTTGCTGTTGATCTGTAAGATGGCACAAGGTTTCTCGGTCGGCGGTGAATATACCGGAGCGTCGATATTTGTTGCGGAATACTCACCTGACCGTAAACGTGGCTTTATGGGCAGCTGGCTGGACTTCGGTTCTATTGCCGGGTTTGTGCTGGGTGCGGGCGTGGTGGTGTTGATTTCGACCATCGTCGGTGAAGAGAACTTCCTTGACTGGGGCTGGCGTATTCCGTTCTTTATCGCGCTGCCGCTGGGAATTATTGGGCTTTATCTTCGTCATGCTTTAGAAGAGACGCCAGCGTTCCAGCAACATGTTGAGAAACTGGAACAGGGTGACCGCGAAGGTTTGCAGGATGGCCCGAAAGTCTCGTTTAAAGAGATTGCCACCAAACACTGGCGCAGTCTGTTGACATGTATTGGTCTGGTGATCGCCACCAACGTGACTTACTACATGTTGCTGACTTATATGCCGAGTTATTTGTCGCATAACCTGCATTACTCCGAAGACCACGGGGTGCTGATTATTATCGCGATTATGATCGGTATGCTGTTTGTTCAGCCGGTGATGGGCTTGCTGAGTGACCGTTTTGGCCGTCGTCCGTTTGTGATCCTCGGCAGTGTTGCGTTGTTTGCGCTGGCGATCCCGGCGTTTATCCTGATTAACAGCAATATTATCGGCCTGATTTTCGCCGGGTTGCTGATGCTGGCGGTGATCCTTAACTGCTTTACGGGTGTTATGGCCTCTACCTTGCCAGCGATGTTCCCGACACATATCCGTTACAGTGCGCTGGCGGCGGCATTTAATATTTCGGTGTTGGTTGCCGGTCTGACGCCAACGCTGGCGGCCTGGCTGGTGGAAAGCTCGCATAATCTGATGATGCCTGCCTATTACCTGATGGTAGTGGCGGTGATTGGTTTAATCACCGGCGTGACCATGAAAGAGACGGCGAATCGTCCACTGAAAGGTGCGACGCCTGCGGCGTCAGATTTGCAGGAAGCGAAGGAAATTCTCGTCGAGCATTACGATAATATTGAGCAGAAAATCGAGGATATTGACCAGGAAATTGCCGATTTGCAGGCGAAACGTACCCGCCTGGTGCAGCAACATCCGCGAATTGATGAGTAAGCTGAAACGGATTGCCTGATGCGACACTCTCTTATCAGGCCAACAATCGAACTCTTAAGGTTCACTTAATCTCTGACGCGCATACTCTCCTCCAGGACAACGGAGGAGAGTGCAATGAAAAACCGTGTTTATGAAAGTTTAACGACTGTGTTTAGCGTGCTGGTAGTCAGCAGCTTTCTCTATATCTGGTTTGCCACGTATTGATCTTTCTTCAGCCGTACCCAGGCGCGCGTACCGGAAGCCTCTTCCCGGTTTTGCAGGAAAAACTGCCCGTGATGCAACTGTGTGATGCGGCTGACAATACTTAATCCCAGACCAATCCCGCCATAACGGCTGGCCATTCGTACAAACGCTTTGCTC
>NZ_AEJZ01000020.1:0-56735 GCF_000208525.1 Escherichia sp. TW14182 | reverse complement strand
AACACTATCAGTAAGTTGGAGTCACTACCGTCTTGTTATGCCAGAACACGGCCTTTGCGCGGGCGTCATCAAATGGTGACTTACCGACGAAAGCGGATCTACAGGCACAGCTTGACTCGCTTAATAAACAAAAAGATCTTTCTGCTCAGGACAAACTGGTTCAGCAGGATCTGACAGACACATTAGCCACTCTCGATAAAATCGATCGCGTAAAAGAAGAGACGGTTCAGTTACGACAAAAAGTGGCTGAAGCGCCAGAAAAAATGCGCCAGGCGACCGCAGCGTTAACCGCACTTAGCGATGTGGACAACGACGACGAAACGCGCAAAATTCTGAGCACGCTTTCGTTGCGCCAACTGGAAACTCGCGTTGCCCAGGCGCTGGACGATTTGCAAAACGCACAAAACGATCTGGCGTCTTATAACAGCCAGTTAGTTTCTTTACAGACGCAGCCTGAACGCGTGCAAAATGCGATGTATACCGCCTCACAGCAGCTGCAACAAATTCGCAGCCGCCTGGATGGCACGGAAGTCGGTGAGACAGCCTTACGTCCCAGCCAGAAAGTGCTGATGCAGGCGCAGCAGGCTTTGTTGAATGCCGAGATTGACCAGCAACGTAAAAGCCTGGAAGGGAACACCGTCTTACAGGATACCCTGCAAAAGCAACGCGATTATGTGACGGCGAACAGCACTCGTGTGGAACATGAGCTGCAACTATTGCAGGAGGCGGTTAACAGCAAGCGTCTGACATTAACTGAAAAAACGGCGCAGGAAGCGGTAACGCCGGACGAAGCTGCGCGTATTCAGGCTAATCCGCTGGTGAAACAAGAGCTGGAAATTAACCAGCAGTTAAGTCAGCGTCTGATTAGCGCCACTGAAAACGGCAATTTGCTGATGCAGCAAAACATAAAAGTCAAAAACTGGCTGGAGCGGGCGCTGCAATCGGAACGCAATATCAAAGAGCAGATTTCTGTCCTGAAGGGCAGTCTGCTGCTGTCACGTATTCTTTATCAGCAACAACAAACGCTGCCCTCGGCGGACGAACTGGAAAATATGACCAACCGCATTGCGGATTTGCGTCTCGAACAGTTCGAAGTGAACCAGCAGCGTGACGCACTCTTCCAGAGCGATGCTTATGTCGCCAAACTGGAAGAGGGTCATGCGAATGAAGTCAACGACGAAGTCCGTGACGCATTGTTGCAAGTAGTTGATATGCGTCGCGAATTGCTGGATCAGCTTAACAAACAGTTGGGCAACCAACTCATGATGGCCATTAACCTGCAAATCAACCAGCAACAGTTAATGAGCGTATCGAAAAACCTGAAATCCATCCTGACCCAGCAGATTTTCTGGGTGAACAGTAACCGCCCGATGGACTGGGACTGGATTAAAGCGTTCCCACAAACGCTGCAGGATGAATTCAAGTCGATGAAAATTACGGTGAACTGGGAAAAAGCCTGGCCTGCCGTCTTTATCGCTTTCCTCGCAGGTTTGCCGCTGCTGCTCATCGCCGGGTTGATTCACTGGCGTCTGGGATGGCTGAAAGCGTATCAACAAAAACTGGCTTCCGCCGTAGGTTCCCTGCGTAACGACAGCCAGCTCAACACACCAAAAGCGATCCTTATCGATCTGATCCGCGCGCTGCCGGTGTGTCTGATTATTCTCGCCGTCGGTTTGATTCTGCTCACCATGCAGCTCAACATCAGTGAATTACTGTGGTCGTTCAGCAAAAAACTGGCGATTTTCTGGCTGGTGTTTGGCCTGTGCTGGAAGGTGCTGGAGAAAAATGGCGTTGCTGTTCGTCACTTTGGTATGCCGGAACAGCAGACCAGCCACTGGCGTCGGCAAATTGTCCGCATCAGCCTCGCGTTGCTGCCAATCCATTTCTGGTCTGTGGTGGCAGAACTTTCCCCGCTGCATCTGATGGATGATGTGCTGGGGCAGGCGATGATTTTCTTCAACCTGCTGCTGATTGCCTTCCTGGTATGGCCGATGTGCCGCGAAAGCTGGCGCGATAAAGAGTCGCACACCATGCGACTGGTCACCATTACCGTGCTGTCGATTATCCCGATTGCGTTGATGGTGCTGACCGCCACAGGTTATTTCTACACCACGCTGCGCCTCTCCGGGCGTTGGATTGAAACCGTTTATTTGGTGATCATCTGGAACCTGCTGTACCAGACGGTATTGCGCGGCTTAAGCGTAGCGGCGCGGCGTATCGCCTGGCGTCGTGCGCTGGCGCGTCGGCAGAATCTGGTGAAAGAGGGCGCAGAAGGTGCCGAACCGCCGGAAGAACCCACCATTGCACTGGAGCAGGTTAACCAGCAGACGCTGCGTATTACCATGTTGCTGATGTTTGCGCTGTTCGGTGTCATGTTCTGGGCAATTTGGTCCGATTTGATCACCGTGTTCAGCTATCTCGACAGCATCACGCTCTGGCATTACAACGGCACTGAAGCCGGGGTTGCGGTGGTGAAAAGCGTCACTATGGGCAGTCTGTTGTTTGCGATTATCGCATCGATGGTTGCCTGGGCGCTGATCCGCAACCTGCCTGGTTTGCTGGAAGTACTGGTGCTCTCGCGGTTGAACATGCGTCAGGGCGCGTCGTATGCCATTACTACCATCCTTAACTACATCATTATTGCCGTTGGTGCGATGACGGTGTTCGGATCGCTTGGTGTGTCGTGGGATAAACTCCAGTGGCTGGCAGCGGCATTATCTGTAGGTCTGGGTTTTGGTTTACAAGAGATCTTCGGTAACTTCGTTTCTGGTTTGATCATCCTGTTCGAACGTCCGGTGCGCATTGGCGATACGGTAACCATCGGTACTTTCTCCGGAACAGTCAGTAAGATTCGTATTCGTGCAACGACTATTACGGACTTCGATCGCAAAGAAGTGATCATCCCGAACAAAGCGTTCGTAACCGAGCGTCTGATCAACTGGTCGTTAACCGACACCACCACTCGTCTGGTGATCCGCCTGGGTGTGGCTTACGGTTCTGATCTGGAAAAAGTACGCAGAGTCCTGCTTCAGGCAGCGACTGAGCATCCAAGGGTGATGCACGAACCGATGCCGGAAGTCTTCTTTACTGCGTTTGGCGCCAGCACCCTGGATCACGAGCTGCGCCTGTACGTTCGTGAACTGCGCGACCGTAGCCGTACTGTCGATGAACTGAACCGTACCATTGATCAGCTGTGCCGTGAAAACGACATCAACATTGCCTTTAACCAGCTTGAAGTGCATCTGCACAACGAGAAGGGCGATGAGGTGACGGAAGTAAAACGCGACTACAAAGGCGACGATCCGACGCCAGCGGTAGGGTAATAACGAAAGGGGGCGACATTTATCCGCCCCCGAGATTGCTGACAAAGCCCGGCATATGCACGGACGATCCCCTCGCCCCATCGGGGAGAGGGCTAGGGTGAGGGGGGCAGGCCAGCGCCTGTGCGAATAATACCCTCACCCCGCCCCTCTCTCTAAAAGGGCGAGGGGGAAAGCCGTGCCCGTTTTGACCCGTAAGCGAGTTTGTCAGCAATCGCAGGGACGGCATCTAGCCACCCCATTTATTTTTCGCTTTGCGCCTCATCATCGCGCGTTAATTTCTTTTCATAATCACGTTTTACAATATCAAGGGCGCGCAGCACGGTACTGGCAGGGATCTGATTTTCCTCCAGCAGCACAATCAAATCGACGGCCAGTTTGACATCGTCAGGGGCATTTTCCAGTGACATACTCTCTCCATTGTTAGCGGGTTAAACGCGCTAACCTGTTTTCGATTTTTTCCAGCGCATGGCGACACCGCGCCAGACGCGCTTCATAGGCTTCTACTTCACGATGCAGCGTTTGCTGCTCTACGAGATCGGTTGCCTGCGCCAGACGGGATTTACGTTCCGCTACCATCTCACGTAATCGCCGTTCAAAATCCTGATGTTGAATCCTTTTTCGTTGCCAGCGGGCAATTTTTGGTGGCGCGCTGTCCCACTCGCGCAGTGACCAGGATGCCGCTTCACGGGCAATCGCTTCCAGTTGGGCGACCAGGTGTTCTGCCAGCCAGGCTACTTGCGGCAGCTGCTGCTGTTCGACTGCGTGATGAAGCGCAGCCATGTTATCGCCCGCCTCATCAAGACAAGCCTGTAACGTTGTCGCGCGAGTCTGAAAAAGATGCCTGTCGAAACGGGCGCTTAACGTGCTGAACTGCGCCACCGGGACACAACGCTGGCGCAGCGTGGCGAGCTGACCTTCCAGTTTTTCCAGCAGCAAGGTAGTTTTCACGATAAGACCTCAATGAAAATGATAATTGTTATGCTAAAGTAGCCACTCTGTAAGCTGACAACACTCAATATGCAACGAATCATTTTAATCATCATTGGCTGGCTGGCGGTAGTGTTGGGTACGCTGGGCGTGGTATTACCGGTATTGCCGACTACGCCGTTTATCCTGTTGGCGGCCTGGTGCTTTGCGCGCTCTTCCCCGCGTTTTCACGCCTGGCTGTTGTACCGCTCATGGTTTGGCAGCTATTTACGTTTCTGGCAGAAATACCATGCAATGCCGCGTGGCGCAAAACCACGGGCGATTTTATTGATACTCGTGACTTTTGCTATTTCACTATGGTTTGTGCATATGGTGTGGGTACGCATTTTGTTGCTGGTGATCCTCACTTGTTTGCTGATTTTTATGTGGCGAATCCCGGTGATTGATGAAAAGCAAGAAAAGCACTGAAGCACAACAATCGCTGTTGCAATTATCGCGCACAGCCAGTACATTCTGGCGTTTTCGAGCACAGGCGCAGGCGGTCAAAGGTTAAACAAAAGTTACTTTTGATACGTTTAAAACGCGCCGTGAGTACCACCGTAACAAGCAGGCATACACTTATGACCGCGACTGCACAGCAGCTTGAGTATCTCAAAAATAGCATCAAAAGCATTCAGGACTACCCAAAACCCGGCATTCTGTTCCGCGATGTCACCAGCTTACTGGAAGACCCGAAAGCTTACGCTCTCAGCATCGACCTGCTGGTTGAGCGTTACAAAAATGCGGGTATTACCAAAGTTGTCGGCACCGAAGCACGTGGCTTCTTGTTTGGTGCTCCGGTAGCATTGGGTCTGGGCGTAGGTTTTGTACCGGTACGTAAACCGGGCAAACTGCCGCGCGAAACCATCAGCGAAACTTACGAACTGGAATACGGCACCGATAAGCTGGAAATCCACGTTGATGCCATTAAACCAGGTGACAAAGTATTGGTAGTCGACGATTTGCTGGCAACTGGGGGCACCATTGAGGCGACAGTGAAATTGATCCGTCGTCTGGGCGGTGAAGTCACTGACGCTGCATTCATCATTAATTTGTTCGACCTCGGCGGTGAACAGCGTCTCGAAAATCAAGGCATTACCTGTTATAGCCTTGTCCCGTTCCCGGGCCACTAATTTTCGACAGCCCGCGCCATGGGCAGCACAAGATGTACATTCAGCCTCGCCGTTCTGACGGGGCTGTGTTAGCATTACCCCTTCGTGAATCCACCTTCCAGCGTTTCAGAGCCTGCCAATGAGTTATCAGGTCTTAGCCCGAAAATGGCGCCCACAAACCTTTGCTGACGTCGTCGGCCAGGAACATGTGCTGACCGCACTGGCGAACGGCTTGTCGTTAGGGCGTATTCATCATGCTTATCTTTTTTCCGGCACCCGTGGCGTCGGAAAAACCTCTATCGCCCGACTGCTGGCGAAGGGGCTAAACTGCGAAACAGGCATTACCGCGACGCCGTGCGGCGTATGCGATAACTGCCGCGAAATCGAACAGGGGCGCTTTGTTGATCTGATTGAGATCGATGCCGCCTCGCGCACCAAAGTCGAAGATACCCGCGACCTGCTGGATAACGTTCAGTACGCGCCAGCGCGCGGTCGCTTTAAAGTCTATCTGATCGACGAAGTGCATATGCTGTCGCGCCACAGCTTCAACGCACTGTTAAAAACCCTTGAAGAGCCACCAGAGCATGTGAAGTTTCTGCTGGCAACCACCGATCCGCAGAAATTGCCGGTGACGATTTTGTCGCGCTGTCTGCAATTTCATCTCAAGGCGCTGGATGTCGAGCAAATTCGTCATCAGCTTGAGCACATTCTCAACGAAGAACATATCGCCCACGAGCCTCGGGCGCTGCAACTGCTGGCGCGCGCCGCTGAAGGCAGCCTGCGAGACGCGTTAAGTCTGACTGACCAGGCGATTGCCAGCGGTGATGGTCAGGTTTCGACCCAGGCGGTCAGTTCGATGCTCGGTACGCTCGACGACGATCAGGCGCTGTCGCTGGTAGAAGCGATGGTGGAAGCCAACGGCGAGCGCGTAATGGCGCTGATTAACGAAGCCGCTGCTCGTGGTATTGAGTGGGAAGCGTTGCTGGTGGAAATGCTCGGCCTGCTGCACCGCATTGCGATGGTACAGCTTTCGCCTGCTGCGCTTGGCAATGACATGGCTGCCATTGAGCTGCGGATGCGTGAACTGGCACGTACCGTGCCGCCAACAGATATTCAGCTTTACTATCAGACGCTATTGATTGGTCGCAAAGAATTACCGTATGCGCCGGACAGACGGATGGGCGTTGAAATGACGCTATTGCGCGCGCTGGCGTTCCATCCGCGTATGCCTCTACCCGAACCGGAAGTGCCGCGCCAGTCCTTTGCGCCAGTCGCGCCGACGGCGGTAATGACGCCAATGCAGGTGCCGCCACAGCCGCAATCAGCGCCGCAGCAGGCACCGACCGTACCGCTCTCAGAAACCACCAGCCAGGTGCTGGCGGCGCGCCAACAACTACAGCGCGCACAGGGAGCAACCAAAGCAAAAAAGAGTGAACCGGCAGCCGCTACCCGCGCGCGGCCGGTGAATAACGCTGCGCTGGAAAGACTGGCTTCGGTCACCGATCGCGTTCAGTCGCGTCCGGCACCATCGGCGCTGGAAAAAGCGCCAGCCAAAAAAGAAGCGTATCGCTGGAAGGCAACCACCCCAGTGATGCAACAAAAAGAAGTCGTCGCCACGCCGAAGGCGCTGAAAAAGGCGCTGGAACATGAAAAAACGCCAGAGCTGGCGGCGAAGCTGGCGGCAGAAGCCATTGAGCGCGATCCGTGGGCAGCACAGGTGAGCCAACTTTCGCTACCAAAACTGGTCGAACAGGTGGCGTTAAATGCCTGGAAAGAGGAGAACGGCAACACGGTGTGTCTGCATTTGCGCTCCTCTCAGCGTCATTTGAATAACAGCGGTGCACAACAAAAACTGGCTGAAGCGTTGAGTACGTTAAATGGCTCAACGGTTGAACTGACTATCGTTGAAGATGATAATCCAGCGGTGCGTACGCCGCTGGAGTGGCGTCAGGCGATATACGAAGAAAAACTTGCGCAGGCGCGCGAGTCCATTATTGCGGATAATAATATTCAGACCCTGCGTCGATTCTTCGATGCGGAGCTGGATGAAGAAAGTATCCGCCCCATTTGATCGTAAGCACAGCTTACGATCGTCATCCTTAACGTGATTGAGAGAGAAACCTATGTTTGGTAAAGGCGGTCTGGGCAACCTGATGAAGCAGGCCCAGCAGATGCAAGAAAAAATGCAGCAGATGCAGGAAGAAATCGCGAAGCTGGAAGTGACCGGCGAATCCGGCGCAGGTCTGGTGAAAGTGACCATCAACGGCGCACACAACTGCCGTCGCGTTGAGATCGACCCAAGCCTGCTGGAAGATGACAAAGAGATGCTGGAAGATCTGGTTGCAGCGGCATTCAACGATGCGGCGCGTCGTATCGAAGAAACTCAGAAAGAAAAAATGGCCTCTGTTTCCTCCGGAATGCAGTTGCCGCCAGGCTTTAAGATGCCGTTCTGATGCAAACCAGCCCGCTGTTAACACAGCTTATGGAAGCACTGCGCTGTCTGCCGGGCGTTGGCCCGAAGTCAGCGCAGCGTATGGCGTTCACGCTGCTTCAGCGCGATCGTAGCGGCGGGATGCGTCTGGCGCAGGCGCTCACCCGGGCGATGTCGGAAATCGGTCACTGCGCCGATTGCCGCACCTTCACTGAACAGGAAGTCTGTAACATCTGTTCAAACCCGCGTCGTCAGGAAAACGGTCAGATTTGCGTGGTAGAGAGTCCTGCGGATATCTACGCCATTGAGCAGACGGGGCAGTTTTCCGGTCGTTATTTTGTGTTGATGGGGCACCTGTCACCGCTGGACGGCATTGGCCCGGATGATATCGGACTTGATCGTCTGGAACAGCGTCTGGCGGAGGAAAAAATCACCGAAGTGATCCTCGCCACCAACCCAACGGTCGAAGGTGAAGCCACCGCTAACTACATTGCCGAGCTTTGCGCGCAGTATGACGTGGAAGCCAGCCGTATTGCCCACGGCGTACCGGTTGGCGGCGAACTGGAAATGGTCGATGGCACCACGCTGTCGCACTCACTCGCCGGGCGTCATAAGATTCGTTTTTAAGCAAACGAGAGCAGGATCACCTGCTCTCGCTTGAAATTACCCCCCCTTGTCCCCATCTCTCCCTCATCCTGTTTTTAACCTTAAAATGGCATCATTGAGGTAGACCTACATGAAAGGACAAGAAACTCGTGGTTTTCAGTCAGAAGTGAAGCAGCTTCTGCATCTGATGATCCATTCTCTCTATTCCAATAAAGAAATCTTCCTGCGTGAGCTTATCTCTAACGCCTCCGATGCGGCGGACAAGCTGCGTTTCCGCGCGCTCTCTAATCCGGATCTGTACGAAGGTGATGGCGAACTGCGCGTTCGTGTCTCTTTCGATAAAGACAAGCGCACGCTGACTATTTCCGACAACGGCGTGGGGATGACCCGCGACGAAGTGATCGACCACCTGGGGACTATCGCTAAATCCGGCACCAAATCGTTCCTCGAATCTCTGGGATCTGATCAGGCGAAAGACAGCCAGCTGATCGGTCAGTTTGGTGTTGGTTTCTACTCCGCATTTATCGTGGCCGATAAAGTGACCGTGCGTACTCGCGCGGCAGGCGAAAAACCAGAAAACGGCGTCTTCTGGGAATCGGCTGGCGAAGGTGAATACACCGTTGCCGACATCACCAAAGAAGATCGCGGTACTGAAATCACCCTGCATCTGCGTGAAGGCGAAGATGAATTCCTCGATGATTGGCGCGTTCGCTCCATTATCAGCAAATACTCCGACCATATCGCGCTGCCGGTAGAGATCGAAAAACGCGAAGAGAAAGACGGTGAAACCGTTATTTCCTGGGAGAAAATCAACAAAGCGCAGGCGCTGTGGACGCGTAACAAGTCGGAAATCACCGATGAAGAATACAAAGAGTTCTACAAACACATCGCCCACGACTTTAACGATCCGCTGACCTGGAGCCACAACCGCGTTGAAGGTAAGCAAGAGTACACCAGTCTGCTGTACATTCCGTCGCAGGCACCGTGGGATATGTGGAACCGCGATCACAAACACGGCCTGAAACTGTATGTTCAGCGTGTGTTCATCATGGACGACGCAGAACAGTTCATGCCGAACTATCTGCGCTTCGTGCGTGGTCTGATTGACTCCAGCGATCTGCCGCTGAACGTTTCCCGTGAAATCCTCCAGGACAGCACGGTAACGCGTAACCTGCGCAATGCGCTGACCAAGCGTGTGCTGCAAATGCTGGAAAAACTGGCGAAAGACGACGCGGAAAAATACCAGACCTTCTGGCAACAGTTTGGTCTGGTACTGAAAGAAGGTCCGGCGGAAGATTTCGCTAACCAGGAAGCGATCGCCAAACTGCTGCGTTTTGCTTCTACTCATACCGACTCTTCTGCGCAAACCGTGTCTCTGGAAGACTACGTTTCCCGCATGAAAGAAGGGCAGGAGAAAATCTACTACATCACCGCAGACAGCTACGCGGCAGCGAAGAGCAGCCCGCACCTGGAACTGCTGCGTAAGAAAGGCATCGAAGTTCTGCTCCTTTCTGACCGCATCGATGAGTGGATGATGAACTATCTGACTGAGTTCGACGGTAAACCGTTCCAGTCTGTGTCCAAAGTTGACGAGTCGCTGGAAAAACTGGCTGACGAAGTTGATGAGAGCGCGAAAGAAGCGGAGAAAGCACTGACTCCGTTTATCGACCGTGTGAAAGCCTTGCTCGGCGAGCGTGTGAAAGATGTCCGTCTGACTCACCGTCTGACCGATACGCCAGCGATTGTGTCTACTGACGCGGACGAAATGAGCACTCAGATGGCGAAACTGTTCGCTGCGGCGGGCCAGAAAGTGCCAGAAGTGAAATATATCTTCGAACTGAACCCGGATCACGTACTGGTGAAACGTGCGGCAGATACTGAAGATGAAGCCAAGTTCAGCGAGTGGGTAGAACTGCTGCTGGATCAGGCGCTGCTGGCAGAACGCGGTACGCTGGAAGATCCGAACCTGTTTATTCGTCGTATGAACCAGCTGCTGGTGTCGTAAGCCTTTTACTCCCTTACCCTAACCCTCTCCTCAAAGGGGAGAGGGGATCGATCGTGCAGATATTAAAGAACTGCGCTGGTTTTCACCCTCACCCCTTTGGGGAGAGGGCCGGGGTGAGGGGCATCAACCGCACTTTCCCCCAAACTTTCTCCCCTTAACCGTTTCAGCTCCATGTGCCTTTCTTGAGGCAATTGCCTGTTGGTGGTATCGTTTATCGCTTTTTCAAAAAATTCGACACATTTTAAGGGGATTTTCGCAATGCGTATCATTCTGCTTGGCGCTCCGGGCGCGGGGAAAGGGACTCAGGCTCAGTTCATCATGGAGAAATATGGTATTCCGCAAATCTCCACTGGCGATATGCTGCGTGCTGCGGTCAAATCTGGCTCCGAGCTGGGTAAACAAGCAAAAGACATTATGGATGCTGGCAAACTGGTCACCGACGAACTGGTGATCGCGCTGGTTAAAGAGCGCATTGCTCAGGAAGACTGCCGTAATGGTTTCCTGTTGGACGGCTTCCCGCGTACCATTCCGCAGGCAGACGCGATGAAAGAAGCGGGCATCAATGTTGATTACGTTCTGGAATTCGACGTACCGGACGAACTGATCGTTGACCGTATTGTCGGTCGCCGCGTTCATGCGCCGTCTGGTCGTGTTTATCACGTTAAATTCAATCCGCCGAAAGTAGAAGGCAAAGACGACGTTACCGGTGAAGAACTGACTACCCGTAAAGACGATCAGGAAGAAACCGTGCGTAAACGTCTGGTTGAATACCATCAGATGACTGCGCCGCTGATTGGCTACTACTCTAAAGAAGCGGAAGCGGGCAACACCAAATACGCAAAAGTCGACGGCACCAAACCGGTTGCTGAAGTTCGCGCGGCTCTGGAAAAAATCCTCGGTTAATTCGAAAGCGCGCACGGATAGTCCCCTTGCCCTCGGGGAGAGGGTGAGGGGAACAGGCTCGCACAAGCAAACTTATCAGCAATCTCAGGCCGGATTTTCATTCGGCCTTTTACAAAAACCTCAATCTGCGTTATTCCTTTTTCTGATTTGACCTCTCACAGCAATTAGTTCTTCTTCCTCACTTTTCCGCTACAATTATCAACAAGTTGAATCGATAAGAGGCGGTAATGCGTCAGACAAAAACCGGTATCCTGCTGGCAAACCTGGGCACACCCGATGCCCCCACACCTGAAGCGGTAAAACGCTACCTGAAACAATTTTTAAGCGACAGACGCGTAGTCGATACTTCACGGCTGTTGTGGTGGCCATTGCTGCGCGGCGTGATTTTGCCGCTGCGCTCGCCGCGTGTGGCGAAGCTGTATGCCTCTGTCTGGATGGAAAGTGGCTCGCCGCTGATGGTTTACAGCCGCCAGCAACAACAGGCGCTGGCACAACGTTTACCGGATACGCCCGTGGCGCTGGGAATGAGCTACGGCACGCCATCGCTGGAAAGCGCCGTAGATGAACTACTGGCTGAACATGTTGATCATATCGTGGTACTGCCGCTCTACCCGCAATACTCCTGTTCAACGGTCGGTGCGGTGTGGGATGAGCTGGCTCGCATTCTGGCGCGCAAACGTAGCATTCCGGGGATATCGTTTATTCGCGATTACGCCGATAACTACGATTACATTAATGCGCTGGCGAATAGCGTTCGCGCTTCTTTTGCCAAACATGGCGAACCGGATCTGCTGTTGCTTTCTTATCATGGCATTCCGCAACGTTATGCGGATGAAGGCGATGATTATCCGCAACGTTGTCGCACAACGACTCGTGAACTGGCTTCCGCACTGGGGATGGCACCGGAAAAAGTGATGATGACCTTTCAGTCGCGCTTTGGTCGGGAACCCTGGCTGATGCCTTATACCGACGAAACGCTGAAAATGCTGGGAGAAAAAGGTGTCGGCCATATTCAGGTGATGTGTCCGGGCTTTGCTGCGGATTGTCTGGAAACACTGGAAGAGATTGCCGAGCAAAACCGTGAAGTCTTCCTCGGTGCAGGCGGAAAAAAATATGAATATATTCCGGCGCTTAATGCCACACCGGAACATATCGAAATGATGGCTAATCTTGTTGCCGCGTATCGCTAAAGCTGAGCGGTAAAGAATTGAGCGCCGTCGCGAAGAGCCTCGTCGGCGGTTTTCATCATCCGTGAATAATGCAAAAAGGCGTGCAGCGTGCCTGGGTAGAGTTTGAACTCACAGGGCTGCTGATGCGCCGCTAACGTCTGGTAAAGCAAGCGACTGTCATCCAGCAGCGGATCGAACTCTGCGCCGGCGATATAGCAGGGGGGCACATCGCGAGTGAGATCGTTATTAAACAGGCAGTAATACGGCGACTCGCGGTCTGCGTCGTTGCTTAAATACGCCTCTTCATACATCTGCAAATCTTGTTGCGTTAAGCCATCCCAGTCACCCCCCAACAGACGACGAGTCACGGAATCGCGTAATCCGTAAAGCCCATACCACAGCAAAACACCCACAACTTTGCCGCAATCGATCTGCTTATCACGCAACCATAAAGCACTGGCGAGCGCCAGCATGGCGCCAGCGGAATCACCGGCAAAACCAATGCGTGACATATTGATCTGATAATCGCCCGCCTGCTGGTGGAAGTGACAACAAGACGCCACGATTTCCTCTATCGCTTGCGGAAAACGCGCTTCTGGCGAAAGGGTGTAATCAATGCCAATCACCGTACACTGGGTGTACTTTGCCAGCAGACGCATAATGCGATCGTGGGTATCGAGATTGCCGAGAATAAAACCGCCGCCATGTAGATAAAACAGCGTCGCCGGGCTATCCGGGTTCGGACAAAATTGCCGTGCTTTCACCTGTCCATATTTTGTCGGAACCGCGTAAGCTCTGGTTTCCATTTCTGGAGCGTCAGCGTTCCAGAATCGGCGCTCAAGCGTATAATGCTGGCGTTGTTCGGCAATCGTTCCCGTTGCGGGCCAGGGCGGTAAATCGGGCTGATGAGTGTTAACAACCGCCTTCATTTCGGCAGAGATTAGCTCCAGCACGGGTAGTTTGTTTTCCGGCTTCATGCAAAAACTCCTTTCAAATTGCGTCATTGTAAGGAACATCTCCCATGAAAATGCGATCCCGTCGGCTGATATTGAAACTGCCTGCGTCTCGCGCGTTCAGGCATGATTGTGTTAACATTCGCCGCTCAGTTAACCACCCGTAAAAACAACCATGAAATTTCCCGGCAAACGTAAATCCAAACATTACTTCCCCGTAAATGCACGCGATCCGCTGTTGCAGCAAATCCAACCAGAAAACGAAACCAGCGCAGCCTGGGTGGTCGGTATCGACCAGACGCTGGTGGATATTGAAGCCAAAGTGGAAGACGATTTTATTGAACGTTATGGATTAAGCGCCGGGCATTCACTGGTCATTGAAGATGATGTTGCTGAAGCACTTTATCAGGAGCTGAAACAGAAAAACCTGATTACTCATCAGTTTGCAGGTGGCACTATTGGCAATACCATGCACAACTATTCTGTACTGGCAGACGACCGTTCGGTGCTGCTGGGCGTGATGTGCAGCAATATTGAAATTGGCAGCTACGCCTATCGTTACTTGTGCAATACATCCAGCCGTACCGATCTTAACTATCTGCAGGGTGTGGATGGCCCGATTGGTCGTTGCTTTACGCTGATTGGCGAGTCTGGCGAACGTACCTTTGCTATCAGTCCAGGTCATATGAACCAGCTACGGGCAGAAAGCATTCCGGAAGATGTTATCGCCGGAGCCTCGGCGCTGGTATTAACGTCCTATCTGGTGCGTTGCAAGCCGGGTGAACCGATGCCGGAAGCGACCATGAAAGCCATTGAGTATGCGAAGAAATATAACGTACCGGTGGTGCTGACGCTGGGCACTAAATTTGTCATCGCCGAGAATCCGCAATGGTGGCAGCAATTCCTCAAAGAACACGTCTCCATCCTTGCGATGAACGAAGAAGAAGCTGAAGCGTTGACCGGAGAGAGCGATCCGCTGCTGGCATCTGATAAGGCGCTGGACTGGGTTGATCTGGTGCTGTGCACCGCCGGGCCAATCGGCTTGTATATGGCGGGCTTTACGGAAGACGAAGCGAAACGCAAAACCCAGCATCCGCTGTTGCCGGGCGCTATCGCGGAATTTAACCAGTATGAGTTTAGCCGCGCCATGCGCCACAAAGATTGCCAGAATCCGCTGCGCGTCTATTCGCACATTGCGCCGTATATGGGCGGGCCAGAAAAAATCATGAACACTAACGGTGCCGGTGATGGGGCGCTGGCGGCGCTGTTGCATGACATTACCGCCAATAGCTATCACCGCACTAACGTGCCAAATTCCAGCAAGCATAAATTCACCTGGCTGACTTATTCGTCGTTAGCGCAGGTGTGTAAATATGCTAACCGTGTGAGCTATCAGGTACTGAACCAGCATTCACCACGTTTAACGCGCGGTCTGCCGGAGCGAGAAGACAGCCTGGAAGAGTCTTACTGGGATCGTTAAGCCATTGAACCAATGACAGTCGGATGCGGCGTAAACGCCTTATCCGACCTACGGAAGATGGCACCTGTGGGCCGGATAAGATGCGGCAGCATCGCATCCGGCAATGGCGTCAATGTATTACCCCGTCACCACTTCACCCGCCGGTGGCGTTTCCAGCAGTTCCAGCATAGTACGGGCGATTTCACGTTCACCCATCACTACCTGATTCGCGCCACGTTCGGTGATATACGCCACCTCATCGTCATAATGGGCGCGGGCGATAATCTCAATATCCGGGTTTTTGGCGCGAGCAGAGGCCACAATCTCGCCAGCTTCGTAACCGTTAGGAATGGTCAGAATCAGCCATTTCGCGCACTCCAGATGCGCCAGTTGCATGATCTCTTCATTCGCCGCGTTGCCCAGTACCGCGCGAACGCCACGCTCACGCAGTTCATCGACGCGGGTTCGTGATGTTTCAATCACCACTAACGGAATATCAGAGGCGAGTAATTTCTCCCCCAGCAGACTGCCTACACGACCGTAGCCCACCAGTAGCGCATGGTTGCAAATATCCACCGGGATCTGCTTCTCTTCTTCGATAGCTTCTTCCAGCGTCTGTTCTTCCAGCGTTTCGGTTTTTGCCAGATATTTCTCCAGCAGCGCGAACAGCACCGGGTTGAGCATAATCGACAGGATCGCGCCTGCCAGTACCAGGTTTTGTCCGGCCTGCGGCAGTAAATTCAATGCCATTCCCAGTCCCGCCAGGATAAACGCGAACTCACCAATCTGCGCGAGGCTGGCGGCGATGGTTAACGCCGTGCGCTGGGAGTGACCAAACAGCCGAACGAGGAACAGTGCCGCGACAGATTTACCAAACAGAATAATTGCCAGCGTTGCCAGCACTGCCAGCGGTTGCTGAATCAGAATTAACGGATCAAATAACATCCCGACGGAGACAAAAAACAGCACCGCAAAGGCGTCGCGCAATGGCAGCGTATCGTGTGCGGCGCGGTGGCTAAGTTCGGATTCATTCAGCACCATCCCAGCGAAGAATGCACCGAGCGCAAAGGAGACGTCAAACAGTTCTACCGCACCAAAAGCAATGCCTAACGCCAGTGCCAGCACCGACAGGGTAAACAGTTCACGCGAACCGGTTGCCGCGCTGCGTGCCATAATCCACGGCACCAGACGGCGACCCACTAACATCATTATGGCGATAAATGCTACCACCTTGCCGATGGTGATCCCCATATCAACCGCCAGCGTCGCGAAGCCCACATCGCCCTGTTCCAGCATCCCTGCCACTGCGGGCAGCAACACCAGCGTCAGAACCATCACCAAATCTTCCACAATCAACCAGCCGATGGCGATTTGCCCGCGCTGACTGTCTATTAATTGCCGTTCTTCAAGTGCGCGCAGTAACACCACGGTACTGGCGGTGGAAAGACATAAACCGAACACGATACCGGTCATTAACGACCAGCCCAGCACGGCAGAGAGCGCCATACCCAGCAGCGTCGCCACGGCTATCTGGGCGATCGCGCCGGGAATGGCAATGGACTTTACCGCCATCAAATCCTTGAGCGAAAAATGCAAACCGACGCCGAACATCAGCAAAATAACGCCCAGCTCCGCCAGTTCCGGCGCAAGCTTGGTATCGGCAACAAACCCTGGAGTGAATGGCCCTGCCAGCACGCCCGCTAACAGATATCCCACCAGAGGAGAAATACGCAGTTTATTAGCAATCATGCCGAGGATAAAAGCGAGCACAAGGCCGCCAACAATGGTGGTGATAAGCGGGGTGGCGTGATGCATTCCGTCTCCTGTTCCTGGTGGTTGTTGTCCATTTTGGGCTGGGAAAACCAAAATTACAGGTAATAGTTTATGACAATTTCATGGTTGATGTTTATGAATAATTGTTGAATTTTGCAGAAAAATGGAATTAACCGCAAAAAAGGCACGGATCGGAAAAGTGATAAGGTGTATGAAGAGGAAAGGCTTATGGCTACTGCAAAATGAAGCAGCCAAAGTTTACCTTTGGCTGCATGGAAATCAGGATTTATGCCGGTTATCAGGCAGGAATATGGTCAACATACCAAGAAGTGGAAGGAAAGCACAGATTTTATAAACTAACTCGATACTGGTATGATCGGCAATAAGCCCCAGAAGCGCAGCGCCCAGCCCCCCCATACCGAAAGCAAAACCGAAAAACAGTCCAGAAACCATGCCGATACGTCCCGGAAGTAGCTCCTGAGCGTAGACCAGAATGGCGGAAAACGCCGAGGCGAGGATAAATCCAATAATCACCGTTAAAACCCCCGTCCAGTACAGGCTGGCGTAGGGTAAAATCAAGGTAAATGGCGCAACGCCGAGGATAGAGCCCCAAATCACATATTTTCGACCGATTTTATCGCCTACAGGCCCGCCAATCACCGTACCCGCCGCGACGGCAAACAGGAAGGCAAACAGATGAAGCTGGGCATTCTGGATAGATAATCCGAATTTTTGCATCAGATAAAAGGTGTAATAGCTGCTGATGCTCGCCATATAGAAATATTTCGAGAAAATCAGCACTAACAGCACACAAACAGCCAGCACGACCTTATTACGCGGCAGTGGATTGATTATTATTGCTTTCGGTTTGCCTTTACTCATCCGATGCTGTGCAGAGTACCAACGGCTGATTTGCGCCAGTACCACGATAGCCAGCAACGCCGCCAGCACAAACCATGCAACGTTGCCTTTGCCGTAAGGGGCGATGATCACCGCCGCCAGCAATGGCCCCAACGAACTACCAAAGTTACCGCCTACCTGGAAGATAGATTGCGCCAGGCCATGACGTCCACCAGACGCCATACGCGCCACGCGGGAAGATTCCGGGTGAAAGACCGACGAACCCGTACCGACCAGCGCCGCCGCCAGCAGAACCGTGCCAAAACTACCCGCCAGCGCCAGCAGTATCAGGCCGCTCATGGTAAAGCACATGCCAATCGGTAATGACCACGGCATTGGGTATTTATCTGTCCAGTAACCGACTACCGGTTGCAACAGCGAAGAGGCGAGCTGAAAGGTGAGGGTAATCATCCCAATCTGCATAAATGTCAGAGAAAATTCAGACTGGAGCAGAGGATAAATCGCCAGAATCAGCGATTGGATCATGTCGTTCAGCAGATGCGAGAGGCTGATTGCGCCTAAAATACCAAATGATGTACGAGCCTTAGTGGTCGATGCAGCTGCGCCCGCCGCAGGCTGGGTTTGTTCACTCATTGCCATAGGAAAGTCACTTTTTCAGAGTTGCGATGTAAAGAATGATCTTATTTGTGATTATTACCCGACTAACATACCTGTATGCGCTGTCTGAAGGAAGTCTCAATGCTTAATACAGAATTTCCATTTTTGTATGTAGATTTACCATCACCGAACACAGACTTGTCTATTATGTCGCGTCATACTAATTTTCAACACGTTGATATCTGGTCAGGGAGAGAGAAATATGAAGTTTTTGCAGCGGGGTGTGGCATTAGCACTATTAGCCGCATTTACACTGGCGAGTGAAACCGCCCAGGCTTATGAGCAGGATAAAACCTACAAAATTACGGTACTTCATACCAACGACCACCACGGTCATTTCTGGCGTAATGAATATGGCGAATATGGTCTGGCGGCGCAAAAAACGCTGGTGGATGGTATCCGCAAAGAAGTCGCGGCTGAAGGCGGTAGCGTGCTGTTACTTTCTGGAGGTGACATTAACACTGGTGTTCCAGAGTCTGATTTACAGGACGCCGAACCGGATTTTCGCGGCATGAATCTGGTGGGTTATGACGCGATGGCAATCGGTAACCATGAATTTGATAACCCGCTCACCGTATTACGTCAGCAGGAAAAATGGGCAAAGTTCCCGTTGCTCTCCGCCAATATCTATCAAAAAAGTACCGGCGAGCGTTTGTTTAAACCCTGGGCGTTGTTTAAGCGTCAGGATCTGAAAATCGCGGTAATTGGTCTGACGACCGATGACACGGCGAAAATTGGTAACCCGGAATATTTCACCGACATTGAATTTCGTAAACCTGCCGACGAAGCGAAGCTGGTGATTCAGGAACTGCAACAGACAGAAAAGCCGGACATTATTATTGCAGCTACGCATATGGGGCATTACGACAATGGCGAACACGGTTCAAACGCACCGGGCGATGTAGAGATGGCGCGCAGCCTGCCTGCCGGATCGTTGGCGATGATTGTCGGCGGTCACTCGCAAGATCCGGTCTGCATGGCAGCAGAAAATAAAAAACAGGTCGATTATGTGCCGGGTACACCTTGCAAGCCGGATCAACAAAACGGCATCTGGATTGTCCAGGCGCATGAGTGGGGCAAGTATGTGGGACGAGCCGATTTTGAGTTTCGCAATGGCGAAATGAAAATGGTCAATTACCAGTTGATTCCGGTGAACCTGAAGAAAAAAGTGACCTGGGAAGACGGAAAAAGCGAACGCGTGCTGTACACTCCGGAAATCGCCGAAAACCAGCAAATGATCTCGCTGTTATCACCGTTCCAGAACAAAGGCAAAGCACAGCTGGAAGTGAAAATTGGTGAGGTTAGTGACCGTCTTGAAGGCGACCGCAGCAAAGTTCGTTTCGTACAGACCAATATGGGACGGTTGATTCTGGCAGCACAAATGGATCGCACCGGAGCCGACTTTGCGGTGATGAGCGGAGGCGGAATTCGTGACTCCATCGACGCGGGTAACATCAGTTATAAAAACGTGCTGAAAGTGCAGCCGTTCGGCAATGTGGTGGTGTATGCCGACATGAGCGGTAAGGAAGTGATTGATTACCTGACCGCCGTTGCACAAATGAAGCCGGATTCCGGTGCCTATCCGCAATTTGCCAACGTCAGCTTTGTGGCGAAAGATGGCAAACTTAACGACCTGAAAATCAAAGGCGAACCGGTCGATCCGGCAAAAACTTACCGCATGGCGACGTTAAACTTCAATGCCACCGGCGGTGATGGTTATCCGCGCCTTGATAACAAACCGGGCTATGTCAATACCGGCTTTATAGATGCTGAAGTGCTGAAAGGCTATATCCAGAAAAACTCGCCGCTGGATGCGAGCGCGTATGAGCCGAAAGGTGAGGTGAGCTGGCAGTAATCTGAAAGTGCCGGATGTTTGCATCCGGCACAATGCTTAATCCCGGCGGGCGATATCGGCAAATTTCGCATCGAGGATCTTCGCCAGATCGCCTGCCGCAAGTTCAATATCCAGTCCGCGCTTGCCACCGGAAACATAAATAGTGGCAAATTCTTGCGCGGGGGCATCAATAATCGTCGGCAGACGTTTTTTCTGTCCTAGTGGGCTAATTCCCCCAACTAAATATCCCGTCGAACGCTGTGCCACCATCGGATCGGCCATCTCTACCTTTTTGGCACCCAGCGCCTTTGCCACCTTTTTAAGATCCAGTTGACCGGCGACCGGCGTAACGGCCACCGCCAGATGTTTCATATCGCCGTTCACTGCGACCAGCAGCGTTTTGTAGACCTGATCTGCATTCAAGCCTAATTTTTTGACCACTTCATCGCCAAAGTTGGTTTCAGCCGGATCGTGATCGTAGGTATGAATCTGGAATGAAATTTTGTTTTTTTCGAGTAATTTAACTGCGGGTGTCATCGTAATTTTCCTGCCTTAAACAAAAAAACGGAGAAAGCATACGCCTGATGGCGGCTCAAAAAAAAGAGTCATCTTGCCTAATAGTATTGGCAGGATGGTGAGATTGAGCGACAATCGAGTTACACCGTCGCTTAAAGTGACGGCATAATAATAAAAATATGAAATTCCTCTTTGACGGGCCAATAGCGATATTGGCCATTTTTTTTAGCGCAACATTTGTGGCAAATTCCCTTCTCCATACAGATGTAACGCACCGACCGCGACCACATAGCGCCCCGGTGGCATGGCCCGTAATTTATCCCGCCAGGCAAGATTTCGCTGATGCATCAACACGTCGTACAGCGACTGGCTGAACGTATTGGGCAGCGTTATTTCATTATTTTGTGGCGGCGCATTCAGCCACCAGCTCATCATTTGTTGTAGTAGCCGTGCGTTGGTATGCCAGTGGGTCAGCGTATCGTCCAGCAGCGCCAGTCCTTTGTCGGGGAGCTGGAGCAACATGGCAATCTGATTTTCTGCCCCTTCCAGTTCAATCACGGGCTTATGTTGTTGTTTCGCCGCCTGCAATAGCTGGTAATCGATACCATATTCTGCCCGCAGCCCCAGTTTTTGCGCCTGCGTCGCCTGGAGAACCATCGCGATTTGCCACAGTGGTTGGGTAGAAAAGAGCGACGGAGAAATGCCCATTTCCTGGCTGATGTGCTGCAGATTTTGTAATTGTTCTTCGCTGATGCGCTCTTCCAGCGCCTCGCAGGCAGGCAAATTAGCAAAAGGCGTATCGCTGGTGGAAACATCTGCCTCGACAATCAGCGCATCGGCTTGTTTGAGCTTTTTAAGCAAACGGGCGGGTAGAGGAGCCATATCGTGGCTACCCATATGAATACTGCCAATCAGATGAAAATGGCGATTGCCGGGGAGGGAGATATCGATGGCAGGCCAGGTGTAATGATTACCGCGCAGCGCGGCCCAAAGTGTTTTTACCCGGTACAACAGATCCATACGACCTCCCTTTGTGAAATATCATGCTAGCGCGCGGGGAGGGATGGCGCAAATGGAGTTGATTGTTGCACTTGTGCACAGTGCTTGTGTGCATTATAATGATTAAATAATGGACAAGGAGATGAGAATGGAATGGCTCAAAAAATCAACATAAGGAGTTTTCGTGATCCCTGGCTGGCTGATTTTTTTGTCCACTCAACGCCACATCGAAAGATCCCTGCTGAAATCCATAACGCGTTATCAAGAAAATTGGACATCATTAATGCTGCCACTTCCCATCGGGATTTACGTTCCCCACCAGGGAACCGGTACGAAGAGTTATCGGGGAAATTGCAGGAATACTCCTCCATTAGAGTGAATAAACAGTACCGACTGATATTTAAATGGGTTAATGGCAAGGCCGAAGAATTGTTTTTAGATCCACACAACTACTAAAACATAGCTGTCGTATTGACGAGAAAGGTAAAACCATGAAACAGGCAACAAGAAAACCGACGACACCCGGAGATATTCTTCTCTATGAATATCTGGAACCGCTCGATTTGAAAATCAATGAGTTAGCAGAGTTGCTGCATGTTCATCGTAATAGCGTCAGTGCACTGATCAATAATAATCGTAAACTCACCACTGATATGGCATTTCGTCTGGCGAAAGTTTTTGATACCACAGTCGATTTTTGGCTAAACCTCCAGGCGGCAGTTGATCTTTGGGAAGTTGAAAACAACATGCGCACCCAGGAAGAATTGGGACGGATTGAAACAGTGGCTGAATATTTGGCACGCCGTGAAGAGCGTGCAAAAAAGGTCGCGTAGAATCATTTCCCTATAACGGATGCGCCACCCTAAAGCAGCGCATCCGCAATGACATACTTATTCCTTCGGTTTAAACCGCAGCAATCGGTTAGCGTTACTCACCACCGTAATCGACGAGAGCGCCATTGCCGCTCCGGCGACCACCGGGTTAAGCAGTGTTCCGGTGAACGGCCACAAAATACCGGCGGCGACCGGAATACCGATACTGTTGTAGATAAACGCGCCAAGCAGGTTTTGCTTCATATTGCGTAGCGTCGCGCGGGAGATGGCGAGTGCGTCTGCAACCCCCATCAGGCTATGGCGCATCAGGGTAATCGCCGCTGTTTCAATGGCAACATCACTCCCGCCACCCATTGCAATACCGACATCCGCCTGGGCCAGCGCCGGCGCGTCGTTAATGCCGTCGCCCACCATTGCTACCTGGCGACCCTCGCTTTGCAGACGTTTAATCGCTTCGGCTTTTCCATCCGGCAATACACCCGCAATCACTTCATCAATCCCTGCTTCTTTGGCGATCGCATTGGCGGTGGTTGGGTTATCGCCGGTTAACATTACCAGACGATATCCCGCTTTATGCAGACGTTGCAGCGCCGCCACGCTATCGCTACGCAATGGATCGCGTACCGCCAACAGAGCCACCGCTTTGCCATCAACGGCCAGTAACACCGGCGTTGCGCCTTGTGATGCCTGGGCTGAAATATCAGCTTCAATCGCTTTCGTATCGACTTGCTGGTCATTTAACAGAGCCTGATTCCCCAGCAGCAGTGAATGGCCTTCCGCTTCGCCACTTACCCCCAGTCCGCGCAATGTACGGAAGCTATTGACCTGTGGCAGCGTGATATCGCCTGCTTTATCGAGGATTGCCCGCGCCAGCGGATGGCTGGAACCTTGCTCCAGTGCCGCCGCCAGACGCAATGCCTGCGCTTCATCAATATCAGCAAACGTTTTTACTGCGACAACCTGTGGTTTACCTTCGGTCAGCGTCCCGGTTTTATCGAACACCACGGTGTCGAGCGTACTGGCACGTTGCAGCGCATCGGCGTCACGCACCAGCACCCCAAATTCTGCCGCGCGCCCGACGCCGGAAATAATCGACATCGGCGTTGCCAGCCCCAGCGCACACGGACAGGCGATAATCAGCACCGTGGTGGCAATCACCAGGGTATAAACAATTTGCGGTGCGGGTCCAAAGAAATACCAGATTGCCGCACTGATCAACGCAATCACCACTACCACCGGCACAAACACGGCAGAGATTTTATCCGCCAGCTGGCCGATTTCCGGTTTACTGCTCTGAGCCTGGCGCACCATGCGAATGATCCGCGACAGCGTGGTATGGCTGCCGACTGCGCTGGCGCGAAACAGCACACTACCGTCCTGTACCACTGTCCCGGCATGAACGCTATCGCCTTCGCCTTTTTGCTGTGGAATAGGTTCGCCCGTTAACATCGCCTCATCCAGCCACGCTTCGCCCTGAGTGATTTCGCCATCCACCGGCACACGGTCACCGGTTGTCAGGCGCAGCAACATACCTGGCTGAACGTCTGCCAGCGGCACACTCTTTTCACCTTCGTCAGTAACCAGTCGCGCCGTCGGCGGGGTTAAATCGAGTAATTTCTCCAGCGCCTTTGAAGAACGCTGACGCGCACGCGCTTCCAGCATATGACCGAGATTAATCAGACCGATAATCATCGCGCTGGCTTCGTAATAAAGATGTCGTGCTTCCATCGGGAACCACTGCGGCCACAGGTTAACGCTCATTGAATAGAGCCATGCCACGCCAGTACCCAGCGCCACCAGCGTATCCATCGTCGCCGCGCCGTTGAGCAGGCTTTTCCATGCACTGCGGTAAAAATGTCCGCCAGCGAAAACCATAACCGCCAGGGTTATCAGCCCAATAACCAGCCACAGGCTGCGGTTGTCGGCGGTGACCATCATGTTATCGCCGATCATCCCCCAGACCATTACCGGGATACCCACCGCCAGAGCGACAATTGCCTGCCAGCGGAAGCGTTTCATGGTAGCGACGGCTGTTTCCTGCTGGCGCTCACGTCGTTTAGCGTCATCTTCAATCGCTTCTGCGCCGTAGCCCGCTTTTTCCACCGCCTGCACTAAATCTTGTGCGGAGGCACTGCCCATCACCAGCGCAGTGCGCTCCGCCAGGTTTACCCGTGCCTGGGTGACGCCCGGTACGCTTTGCAGCGCATTTTGTACGCGGGTGACACAACTGGCGCAGCTCATGCCGCTCAACAGCAACTGCTGGCTATCGTCGTCATCGGCGGTTGCTGCCGGAAGCTCATCAGAAACCGCTGTCAGTGCTTCCGACGGGATTGATAACTCCGCCAGCGGTTTAGCCTTTGGGTGGCTTACAGATGCGTCATAACCCGCTTGCTTGATGGTTTCGATAAGCTGTTCCGCGCTGGCAGTACCTGTGACGTGCGCTTCAGTAATTGACACATCTGCCTGCTCAACGTCCGGGCGCTGTTCGAGACTTTCTTTCACGCGTTTAACGCAGTGACCGCAGGACAGGCCGTCCAGGGTCAGGTCGATAGTTTGTGACATAACGTACTCCTTTAAGACAGTTTTGACTGACTGTGATAAAGGGTAAACCTTCCAGCAAGGGGAAGGTCAAGAAATTATTTCGTAGCGCAATGAAAACGCGGTGGAGATTAAAAGATTGGCTCAATTTGCATCAGGATTAGACATTTATCTCTTTGTTTTCCTTTGGTTAAGTTGCGGGTGCTAAGTTAAATCAGGATGCCTGAAAATTGGCATCGGGATGAGGAATAGCCTCCCGCATCTATAAAAAGGAGTTAACAACAGATGTCAGATGCAAAAAATTTACAGCAGGCAGTGGATCAGGCATATGTCCAATTTCACTCACTTAGCGGCGGGCAAAATGCCGATTACATTCCCTTTCTGGCGAATGTCCCCAGCCAACTGGCGGGGGTAGCTATTGTGACTTGCGATGGCAATATCTATCGTGCGGGTGATAGCGATTACCGCTTTGCGCTGGAATCCATCTCGAAAGTCTGTACTTTAGCCCTCGCGCTGGAAGATGTCGGCCCGCAGGCGGTGCAGGACAAAATTGGCGCTGACCCGACCGGATTGCCTTTTAACTCAGTCATTGCCTTAGAACTTCATGGTGGCAAGCCGTTGTCGCCGCTGGTGAATGCAGGCGCTATCGCCACTACCAGTCTGATCAAAGCCGATAATGCTGAACAACGCTGGCAGAGAATTTTACACATCCAACAACAACTTGCTGGTGAGCAGGTGGCGCTTTCTGAGGAAGTGAACCAGTCGGAACAGACCACCAACTTCCACAACCGGGCGATTGCCTGGCTGCTGTATTCCTCTGGATATCTCTATTGCGATGCGATGGAAGCCTGTGATGTGTATACCCGTCAGTGCTCCACGCTTATCAATACCGTTGAGCTGGCTACGCTTGGCGCGACACTGGCGGCGGGCGGTGTTAATCCGCTAAGCCAAAAACGCGTTCTCCAGGCTGACAATGTGCCGTACATCCTGGCCGAAATGATGATGGAAGGGCTGTATGGTCGCTCTGGTGACTGGGCGTATCGCGTTGGCTTACCCGGCAAAAGCGGCGTCGGTGGCGGCATTCTGGCGGTAGTGCCTGGCGTGATGGGGATTGCCGCGTTCTCGCCACCGTTGGATGAAGAAGGCAACAGTGTTCGTGGACAAAAAATGGTGGCATCGGTCGCTAAACAACTCGGCTATAACGTGTTTAAGGGCTGATCATGATGAACACGGAAGGTAATAACGGTGACAAACCTCTGGGACTATGGAATGTGGTTTCCATAGGTATCGGGGCGATGGTGGGGGCGGGGATCTTTGCCCTGTTGGGGCAAGCGGCGTTGCTAATGGAAGCCTCGACCTGGGTCGCTTTTGCTTTTGGCGGCATTGTGGCGATGTTTTCCGGATATGCCTATGCGCGCCTTGGTGCAAGTTATCCCAGCAATGGCGGGATTATTGACTTCTTTCGCCGGGGGTTAGGCAACGGTGTTTTTTCGCTGGCGCTCTCGTTGCTGTACCTGATGACGCTGGCGGTGAGTATCGCGATGGTTGCCCGTGCCTTTGGTGCTTATGCTGTGCAGTTTTTGCATGAGGGCAGCCAGGATGAGCATCTTATTTTGCTCTACGCGCTGGCGATCATTGCCCTGATGACGCTGTTCAACTCCTTAAGCAACCATGCGGTAGGGCGACTGGAAGTGATCCTTGTCGGCATCAAAATGATGATCCTGTTGTTGCTGATTATTGCGGGCGTCTGGTCGCTGCAACCGGCGCATATTTCCGTCTCTGCGCCCCCCAGCTCCGGCGCATTCTTCTCTTGTATCGGGATTACCTTCCTTGCTTATGCGGGCTTTGGCATGATGGCAAACGCGGCGGATAAAGTGAAAGATCCGGCGGTCATTATGCCGCGAGCATTTTTGCTGGCGATAGGCGTTACCACACTGCTCTATATTTCCCTGGCACTGGTGCTGCTTAGTGATGTTTCGGCATTAGAGTTAGAAAAATATGCCGATACCGCCGTAGCGCAGGCCGCTTCTCCACTGCTTGGGCATGTGGGTTATGTGATAGTGGTGATAGGTGCTTTGCTGGCGACGGCATCAGCCATCAACGCAAACCTGTTTGCGGTGTTTAATATCATGGACAACATGGGCAGCGAGCGTGAACTGCCGAAGCTAATGAATAAATCCCTGTGGCGGCAGAGTACGTGGGGCAACATCATCATAGTGGTGTTGATCATGCTGATGACGGCGGCGCTTAATTTAGGTTCCCTGGCCAGTGTTGCCAGCGCCACCTTTTTGATCTGCTACCTTGCGGTGTTTGTGGTGGCGATCCGTCTGCGTCATGATATTCACGCCTCGTTGCCAATCCTCGTTGTCGGTATGATGGTCATGCTATTGGTAATCATCGGTTTTATTTACAGTCTATGGTCCCAGGGCAGCAGCGCACTGATGTGGATTATTGGCGCACTATTACTAAGCCTTATTGTGGCAATGGTAATGAAACGGAATAAAACCATATAAAATCTACCTGCGCGCAGTGCTTTCTGTGCTGCGCCTTTATTTTTTTCTTAATCAAATCCTCCGTCTTATACTTTTAATAAATAAGTCACAAAAAAATGGTATATACACGATAAAACTGTGATTCTTATCACTTCTTACTATGGATTATTCTCAATGCGGATGATGGTAATCTAAAACTCGTAGTGTATTCTTAATAAATAACGTATAAGCTTTTTAGCTGCATTTCTTTTAATAGGGGGAATAAAAACGAAAGAGATGCACAAGTTATTACCCTTCTTAAATAAAATGAGGCTGGTTATAAAAACCAGTTAAAATAATGACCTGGAAGGAAGTGACTTATCTATGGCGCGATTACAATTAAAAAACCGTAAAAATAAATGCCTGATATTTTTAATAAGTTTTATTGTGATGGGAGAAAACGCGCTTGCAGCGCCATTACCACAATGGGCTAACGCCCCTGCGGTTACGTCGGTTGCCAGTTTATCCTTACAGGAAAGTATATTACGCGCATTTGCGCGAAACCCCGACGTCACCCAACAGGCGGCGCAGATAGGTATTGGCGAAGCGCAAATCGATGAAGCCAAAAGTGCCTGGTATCCGCACGTTGGCTTAACCGGTAACGCGGGGCCGTCCCGACAAACGGACTCCAGCGGCAGGCTTGATAACAACGTTTCGTATGGCATAACCCTGACGCAGTTGGTGTATGACTTTGGTAAAACGAACAACGATATCAAACTGCAAACTGCCGCTCGTGACAGCTACCGCTTTAAATTGATGGCAACCCTAACCGATGTCGCAGAGAAAACGGCGACCACCTATATGGAAGTTAGCCGTTATCAGGCTTTGTGCGATGCGGCTCAACGTAATATCCACTCGCTGGAAAATGTCTACAACATGGCGGCACTACGCGCCAACGCCGGCCTGAACTCATCTTCTGATGAATTGCAGGCTCAGACACGCATTGCCGGAATGCGCTCGACGCTGGAGCAATATCAGGCGCAAATGGCGAGCGCCAAAGCGCAACTGGCGGTGCTGACTGGCGTACAGCCGGAGGCGATAGCCGCGCCACCTGCGGAATTAGCCGAGCAGCCGGTATCGCTAAAAAATATTGATTACCAGTCCATTCCGCTGGTGTTGGCGGCAGAAAATTTACGCCAGTCGGCACAGTACGGCGTGGAAAAAACCAAAGCGCAATACTGGCCGACGCTTAGTATTCAGGGAGGCAAAACGCGCTACCAGACCAGCGATCGCTCGTACTGGGACGACCAGTTACAGCTGAACGTTAACGCGCCGTTGTATCAGGGCGGTGCGGTTTCTGCCCAGGTACAACAGGCCGAAGGGCAACAAAAAATCTCCGCCTCGCAGGTCGAACAGGCAAAACTGGATGTATTACAACGGGCATCAGTGGCGTATGCCAACTGGACTGGCGCACGGGGGCGCGAAGAAGCCGGTTTAGCGCAATCCGAAAGTGCGCACAAAACGCGAGATGTGTATCAAAATGAATATAAATTAGGTAAACGCAGTCTGAATGATCTATTAACCGTCGAGCAAGATGTCTTTCAGGCGCAATCGGCTGAAATAAATGCCAGTTATGATGGCTGGGTTGCCGCAGTAAATTATGCCGCTGCGGTTAATAACCTTATTCCATTAGCGGGAATTAAACAGGGCTTATACAACGACTTACCCGATTTAAAATAATCCTGCCATTATTAATATCAGGTAGGCATCGTTGTTGAGTTATTACCTTTGTCTTATTTAGATAAATGGACTCGCTAAGGATGTGCGCCATTTATCAGGAATGCCATTATGAGCCTGATTATTGATGTTATTTCGCGTAAAACATCCGTCAAACAAACGCTGATTAATCCTGGCGACGTTACGGTTGTTATTTATGAGCCCTCTGTGGTGCAGGTTCATGCTCAGGCATCTGCCGTTGCGCGTTACGTTCGCGAAGGAAATGATCTGTTGATCTATATGCAGGATGGCACGGTTATCCGTTGCAACGGCTATTTCCTGCAAGCGGCAAATACCACTGAACAATCGGAACTGGTCTTTGCCGATGGACAACAGCTAACTCACGTAACGTTTGCCGATGCCGCAGCGGGGGGATTAGCCCCCGTAGAACTGAGCGCCCAGACCACCGCTATTGAAAGCATTGCGCCATTTCTTGATACCGTTGCTCAGACCAGCACCTTCCCGTGGGGATGGTTAGCCGGTGCGGCGGTAGGTGGCGGTGCGCTTGGCGCTTTACTGGCAAGCGGTGGCGATGACGATTCAAAAACTGAAGTGGTTAACAACCCTCCGCCACCCGCCGAGCCAGGCAATGCGACCCCATCATTTTTAGTCACCGATAATCAGGGCGATCAGCGCGGTATTCTTGCCACCAATGACATCACCGATGACACCACGCCAACCTTTAGCGGTAGCGGGCAGGCGGGTGCGACCATCCAAATCAAAGACAGCAACGGCAATACTATTGCCAGTGCTCAGGTAGACAGCAACGGGCACTGGAGCGTCTCTTTACCCACGCAAAGCGCAGGTGAACATACCTGGTCAGTGGTGCAAATTGTCGGTAGCACCATCACTGACGCTGGTTCGATAACGTTAACCATCGACGACAGCCAGGCCAGCGTGCAGGTCGCCACCACCGCAGGCGATAACATTATTAACGCCAGCGAACAGGCCGCCGGATTTACGCTTTCAGGTACGACGAGCAACTTGCCGCAGGGAACAGAACTCAGCGTCACGCTAAACGGTAAAACCTACACCACCAGCGTAGGTGCTAACGGCGCGTGGAGCGTGCAGGTGCCGACCGCTGACGCCCAGGCGTTAGGCGAAGGGAATCAGGCAGTGCTGGTCAGCGGGAAAGATGCCACGGGCAATACGGTCACCGGCGCGCAGCTGTTAACCGTCGATACTCAGCCGCCGACGCTTGCTATCAACACTATCGCCCAGGACAACATTGTCAGCGCCGCAGAACATAACGCCGCGCTGGTATTGAGCGGGACTTCGAATGCTGAAGCCGGGCAAATCGTTACACTGACAGTAAATGGTAAAAGCCATACAGCAACCGTCGGTAGCGATGGCACATGGCAGGTGGCGCTGCCTGCCGCAGAAGTGCAGGCGCTGGCAGATGGTAACTACGCCGTAAATGCCAGCGTCAGCGACCGGGCAGGAAACACCACCAGCAACAGCGCGAATTTCGTGGTAGATACCAGCGCGCCGACGATTAACGTCAACACCGTGGCGGGCGACGATATTCTTAATAATGCCGAACAGGCCGTCGCACAGATCATCTCCGGAAATGTCAGCGGTGCTTCTCCTGGCGATACGGTGACTGTGAAATTGGGCGCTCATGTCCTGACGGGCGTCGTGCTGGCAGACGGTAGCTGGAATGTGGCGCTGGATCCGGCGGTAACCCGCACGCTGGATCGCGGAGCCAATACGATTTTCGTCACCGTGACAGATGCCGCCGGAAATACCGGCGCGGCGTCTCGTGCAATCACGCTGGTAGGTGTTTCTCCGTTGATCACCATTAACACCGTCTCCGGCGATGACATTATCAGTGGCGCAGAAAAAGGTGCGCCACTGACCCTTACCGGTAGCACTCAACAGGCCGAGACAGGACAAACCGTCACAGTAACCCTGGCTGGACAGAGTTTTACCACTACCGTGCAGGCCGATGGCTCCTGGAGTCTGACAGTACCCGCTGCCAATATGGGTGATCTGCCTGACGGTGCCGTAGCGATTACCGCTTCTGTGACGGATCTCAGTGGTAATACCGGCAACACCTCCCGCACCATTACCGTCGATAGCCAGGCGCCGGCCTTAAGCATTGATCCACTGACCGCCGACAACATCATCAACGCCGCCGAAAGCGGGCAGGATCTGCCCATTACTGGCACCACTGACGCCCAGCCGGGGCAGACGGTAACGGTGACGCTTAACGGGCAGACGTATCAGGGCATCGTGCAACCAGATGGCACATGGAGTGTGACGGTTCCTGCCGCCAACGTTGACGCACTGGCTGACGGCAACGCCACGGTCACCGCCAGCGTGAACGATGTTGCTGGTAACCCGAGCAGCGTTTCACGCGTGGCGCTGGTCGATGCCACGCCGCCTGTGGTGACCATTAATCCGGTGGCAAGCGATAACGTCATTAACACGCCGGAACATACCCAGGCGCAAATCATCAGCGGCACAGTTACCGGAGCGCAGGCTGGCGATATTGTCACCGTTACGCTGAATAATGTGGATTACACCACGGTGGTGGATGCTTCCGGCAACTGGAGCCTGGGCGTTCCGGCTTCCGTTGTCAGCGGGCTGGTGGACGGCAGTTATCCGATCAACGTTTCAGTGACTGACCGCGCCGGAAACAGCGGCAGCCAGGCACTCACCGTCACGGTTAATACCGCCGCGCCAGTGGTTGGAATTAATACCATTGCTGGCGATGATGTGATTAACGCCAGCGAAAAAGGAGCCGATGTTCAAATTACCGGCACCAGCGATCAACCTGTTAATACCGCCATCACCGTGACGCTGAACGGGCAAAATTACACCACCACGACCGACGCCTCCGGCAACTGGAGCGTCACCGTTCCGGCGTCGGCGGTAACCGCATTAGGCCAGGCCAACTACACGGTGACGGCAGCGGTGACCAGTAGTATTGGCAACAGCGCCACCGCCAGCCATAACGTGCTGGTCGATAGCGCGCTGCCCGGCGTGACCATTAATCCTGTGGCGAGCGACGATATTATTAACGCCGCCGAAGCGGGCGCTGCGCAAACCATCAGCGGGCAGGTGACGGGTGCAGCCGTTGGCGACACGGTAACTATTACGTTGGGCGGTAATACCTACACGACTACCGTCCTGGCTGGTTTAAGCTGGAGCGTGAGCGTTCCGGCAGCAGATATTCAGGCGTTGGGTAATGGTGATTTAACGGTTAATGCCTCGGTCACCAATCAAAACGGTAACACCGGCAGCGGCACGCGGGATATCACCATCGACGCCAATCTGCCCGGTCTGCGGGTCGATACGGTGGCGGGCGATGATGTGGTCAATATCATCGAACATGGGCAGGCGCTGGTGGTTACCGGCAGCAGCTCGGGGCTGGCTGAAGGCACGCCGCTAACCGTCACAATTAATAACGTCGAATACACTACTGCGGTGCAGGCCGATGGTAGCTGGAGCGTGGGTGTTACAGCGACGCAGGTTAGCGCCTGGCCTGCGGGGACGGTGACGGTTGCCGTGTCCGGGGAAAGTAGCGCCGGAAATCCGGTGAGCATCGCCCATTCCGTTACGGTCGATCTCACACCGGCGGCGATCGCCATCAATACCATCGCCACGGACGACGTGATTAACGCCGCAGAAAAAGGCACTGATTTAACGCTTTCCGGCACCACCACTAACGTAGAGCCAGGCCAAACCGTCGCCATTACCTTTGGCGGTAAAAATTACACTGCCAGCGTGGCGAGCGATGGTAGCTGGACAACCACTGTACCCGCTGCCGATTTAGCGTCATTAACCGATGGTAGCGCCACCGCGCAGGCCAGCGTCAGCAACGTCAACGGCAATAGCGCCTCGGCGGTGCATAACTACAGCGTCGATAGCAGCGCGCCGACCATCATTATCAATACTGTTGCCAGCGACAATATCGTTAACGCCAGTGAAGCCGACGCGGGCGTGACGGTGAGTGGCAGCACCACCGCTGAAGCGGGGCAGATTGTTACGGTAACGCTCAATAGCCCGACCGTGCAGACCTATCAGGCAACGGTACAGGCCGATGGCAGCTGGAGTATTACTATTCCGGCGGCAGATCTTGAGGCATTGACGGATGGCAGCCACACCCTGACCGCGACGGTCAATGACAAAGCGGGCAACCCGGCGAGCACCACGCACAATCTGGCGGTGGATCTCACCGTTCCGGTACTCACCATCAACACCATTGCGGGCGACGATATTATTAACGCCGCCGAACACGGGCAGGCGCTGGTGATTTCCGGTTCCAGCACCGGCGGAGAAGCGGGGGATGTCGTCACCGTCACGCTAAACAGTAAAACCTATACAACAACGCTGGACGCCTCCGGCAACTGGAGCGTCGGCGTTCCGGCGGCGGATGTCACCGCGCTTGGTAGCGGCCAGCAAACTGTTACCGCCATGGTGACTGATGCGGCAGGCAACAACGATAGTGAGACGCACACGGTCACCGTTAACCTTACCGCGCCGACCATTGGCATTAACACCATCGCCACCGATGACGTGATTAACGCCACGGAAAAAGGCGCGGATCTGCAAATCAGCGGCACCAGCAACCAGCCCGCAGGCACCGCAATTACGGTGACGCTTAACGGGCAAAATTACACCGCCACGACGGATGCAGCAGGTAACTGGAGCACTACGGTGCCTGCCTCCGCCGTCGGTGCGCTGGGTGAAGCCAGCTACACGGTGACGGCGAACGTCACCGACAGCGCAGGTAACAGCAATTCCGCCAGCCATAACGTGCAGGTCAATACCGCGCTGCCTGGTGTCACCATTAATCCGGTGGCGAGCGACGATATTATTAACGCCGCCGAATCGGGCGTGGCGCAGACCATCAGCGGCCAGGTGACGGGCGCGGCGGCGGGCGATACGGTTACCGTAACGCTTGGCGGGAAAACCTACACCGCTACCGTGCAAGGCAATTTAAGCTGGAGCGTGGACGTTCCGGCGGCGGATATTCAGGCCATCGGTAATGGCGATCTGACGGTTAACGCTTCGGTGACCAACGGCGTTGGCAACACCGGCAGCGGTTCGCGAGATATTACTATCGACGCCAATTTGCCGGGTCTGCGCGTTGATACCGTGGCGGGCGATGATGTGGTCAACAGCATCGAGCACGCTCAGGCACTGGTGATAACTGGTAGCAGCAGTGGGCTGGCGACGGGCGCGGCACTGACGGTGGTGATTAACACGGTCACTTACGCTGCAACAGTATTAGCCGATGGCACATGGAGCGTTGGCGT
This sequence comes from Escherichia sp. TW14182, assembly GCF_000208525.1. NCBI lineage: Bacteria > Pseudomonadati > Pseudomonadota > Gammaproteobacteria > Enterobacterales > Enterobacteriaceae > Escherichia > Escherichia sp. TW14182. The sequence goes on along the minus strand of NZ_AEJZ01000020.1, from coordinate 22,283 downwards.
TCCGGCGGCAGATGTGGGCAACTGGCCTGCGGGGACGGTGAATATCACGGTTTCAGGCGCCAGTAGCGCCGGAAACCCGGTCACTATTACCCACCCGGTCACCGTCGATCTGGCGGCGGTGGCGATCTCCATTAACACCGTTTCCGGTGATGATGTGATTAACGCCGCCGAAAAAGGGGCAGATTTAACCCTGTCCGGCAGCACCTCTGGCGTGGAAGCGGGGCAAACGGTCACCGTCACCTTTGGCGGAAAAACCTATACCGCGACCGTAGCGGGCGATGGTAGCTGGACAACCACCGTGCCTGCCGCCGATCTCAACGCGTTACGCGACGGCGACGCCACGGTACAGGCCAGCGTCAGCAACGTTAACGGCAACACGGCTTCGGCGACGCACGCCTATAGCGTCGATGCCACGGCACCGACACTTGCCATTAACACCATCGCCACTGACGATATTCTTAACGCCGCCGAGGCGGGCAATCCGTTAACCATCAGCGGCACCACTACCGCCGAAGCGGGGCAGATGGTCACCGTTACCCTTAATGGCGTGACTTATACTGGCACCGTCCAGGCGGACGGCAGCTGGAGCGTCAGCGTACCGACGGCGGATCTCAGCAATCTGACCGCCAGCCAGTACACGGTCAGCGCCTCGATAAGCGATAAAGCGGGTAACCCGGCGACCGCCACTCACGGCCTGGCGGTGGATCTCACTGTTCCAGTGCTGACCATCAACACTGTCTCCGGCGATGACATAATTAACGCTACCGAGCACGGGCAGGCGCTGGTGATCTCCGGTTCCAGCACTGGTGGCGAAGCGGGCGATGTCATCACCGTCACGTTAAACAGTAAAACCTACACCACCACGCTGGACGCTTCCGGCAACTGGAGCGTCGGCGTTCCGGCGGCAGATGTCACTGCGCTGGGCAGCGGCGCACAAACCATCACCGTGACCATTACCGACGCGGCAGGCAACAGCGACGACGCCAGCCGCACGGTTACTGTGAATCTCACCTCGCCGACAATTGGCATCAACACCATTGCTACAGATGACGTGATTAACGCCACGGAAAAAGGTGCGGATCTGCAAATCACCGGCACCAGTAATCAGCCTGCTGGCACCACAATTACAGTGACGCTGAATGGGCAAAATTACACCGCCACCACAGATAGCAACGGCAACTGGAGTGCCACGGTGCCAGCATCAGCGGTTAGCGCGCTGGGTGAAGCCAACTACACGGTAACGGTGAACGTCACCGACAGCGCGGGTAACAGCAACTCCGCCAGCCATAGCGTGCTGGTTAACAGCGCCTTGCCTGCTGTCACCATTAACGCGGTGGCAACCGACGATATTATTAACGCTGCTGAATCCGGCAACGCGCAAACCATCAGTGGCCAGGTCACGGGTGCGGCGCAGGGAGATACGGTCACCATTACGCTGGGCGGCAATACCTACACCGCCACGGTGCAGGCTAATTTAAGCTGGAGCGTCAGCGTTCCGGCGGCAGATATGCAGGCGCTGGGTAACGGCTCCTTGACGGTTAACGCCTCGGTGACCAACGTCGTCGGCAACACCGGCAGCGGCTCGCGAGACATCACTATCGATGCCAATCTGCCTGGCCTGCGTGTCGATACCGTAGCGGGTGATGATGTTATTAACAGCATTGAGCACAATCAGGCGCTGGTGATCACCGGGAGCAGCACCGGATTAACGGTGGGAACCGCGTTAACGGTCGTTATCAATAACGTCACTTACGGCGCGACGGTGTTAGCCGACGGCACATGGAACCTCGGCGTTCCGGCGGCAGACGTCAGTAACTGGCCTGCGGGAACGGTGGATATCACGGTAAGCGGCACCAACAGCGCCGGAACAACCTCCACCATCACCCATCCGGTTACCGTCGATCTGGCGGCGGTCGCTATCACCATTAACACCCTTTCCGGCGATGATGTGATCAACGCCGTCGAAAAAGGCGAAACGCTGGTCGTAAGCGGCAGCACCAGCGGTGTGGAAGCCGGGCAGACGGTGACCGTGACCTTCGGTGGCAAAAATTACACCACTACCGTTGAAGCCAACGGTAGCTGGACGGTGAATGTGCCGCCTGCCGATCTCGCTGCGCTGCCGGACGGCGCGGGCAACGTGCAGGCGAGCGTCAGCAACATTAACGGCAATAATGCCCAGGCGGATCGCGCGTACAGCGTCGATGCCACCGCGCCGCTTGTGACCATTAACACCATCGCCAGTGACGATATTCTCAACGTGAGCGAAGCGGGCGCGGGAGTAACCATCAGCGGCACCACCACGGCGCAGGCCGGGCAGACGCTGACCGTCACGCTCAATAACAACACTTACCAGACCACCGTCCAGGCCGATGGCACCTGGAGCGTGAACGTTCCGGCAACGGATTTGAGCGGATTAACCGCCAGTAGCTATACCGTGACTGCGACGGTGAGCGACAAAGCGGGCAACCAGGCAAGCGCCGACCACGCACTGGCGGTGGATGTCACCGCGCCGGATCTCACCATTAATACCGTCGCGGGCGATGACATTATCAACGCCATCGAACACGGTCAGGCGCTGGTGGTGAGCGGCACCAGCACGGGCGCGGCGGCGGGCGATGTGGTGACCGTCACGCTCAACGGTAAAAACTACACTACCACGCTGGATGCCTCCGGTAACTGGAGCGTGGGTATTCCGGCGGTGGATGTCACGGCGCTGGCAACCGGCAGCCAGACCATCACCGCCAGCCTGAGCGATCGCGCGGGCAACAGCGACAGCACGACTCACGATGTGACCGTTGATCTCAGCGGCCCGACGCTGACCATCAACACCGTCTCCGGCGATGACATCATTAACAATACCGAGAAAACCCAGGATCTGACCATCAGCGGCGGCTCCAGCGGTCTGGCGACCGGCACCACGGTCACCGTGATGTTGAACGGCCTGGCGTACAGCGCCACCACCGATGGTTCTGGCAACTGGAGCATTACCGTGCCTGCTTCGGCGGTCGGCGCCTTGGGCGAGGCGGTTTATTCGATTAGCGCCAGCGCCACCGACAGCGCGGGCAACAGCGGCAGTACTACCCATACAGTGAATGTCGAATCGCTCCTGCCTGGGGTGATCATTAACACCGTGGCAGGTGATGACATTATCAACGCAGCTGAAATCGCCGTTAACCAGACCATCAGTGGTCAGGTAACGGGAACGGCGCAGGCGGGGAATACGGTGACGGTCACGCTTGGTGGCAACCAGTATACCGCTACCGTGCAGCCAGATTTAAGCTGGAGTGTCAGCGTGCCGGCGGCAGATTTGCAGGCGTTGGGTAACGGTGAGCTGACCATCAGCGCCTCGGTGACCAACACCACAGGCAATACCGGCACCGCCACGCACGACATCGTGATAGACGCCAACCTGCCTGGTCTGCGCGTCGATACCGTGGCAGGCGATGATGTGGTCAATATTATCGAGCACGGTCAGGCGCTGGTTGTCACTGGTAGCAGTACCGGACTGGCGGTGGGGACGCCACTAACCGTGGAAATCAACAGCGTCACCTATGGCGCAACGGTATTAGCCGATGGCACCTGGAGCGTGGGCGTTCCGGCGACGGATGTCGCTAACTGGCCTGCGGGGACAGTCGATATTACGGTTACAGGCACTAACACCGCCGGAACAACTACCAGTATTAGCCATCCGGTCACGGTCGATCTCGCCGACGTGGCGATTACCATCAATACACTTTCCGGCGACGATGTGATTAACGCCGCCGAAAAGGGCAGTGATTTGCAGCTTTCCGGCACCACCTTCGGCGTGGAAGCGGGGCAAACCATTACCGTTATTTTTGGCGGCAAAAGCTACACCACGACGGTTGCTGCGGATAATACCTGGGGGATGACAATCCCAGCCGTCGATCTCACGGCTTTACCAGACGGCGCAGCAAACGTACAAGCCAGCGTCAGCAACGTAGCAGGCAACATCGCCCAGACAACACATGCTTACAGCGTTGATGCCACCGCGCCCTCTGTCACCATCAACACCATCGCCACGGACGATATTCTTAATGCCGCCGAAGCCGGAACGGCGCTGACCATCAGCGGCACCAGCACGGCAGAAGCCGGGCAGATGGTGACCGTGACGCTAAACGGCGTCAATTACAGCGGCAACGTACAAGCAGACGGAAGCTGGAGCATCAGCGTACCAACTGGCGATTTAGCGAATCTCACCGCCAGCTCGTATACCGTCAACGCGGCGGTCAGCGACAAAGCCGGAAATCCGGCCTCGGCAACGCATAATCTGGCGGTGGATCTGATTGCCCCAGTCGTCACCATCAACACGGTGGCGGGCGACGACATCATTAACGCCACGGAACACAGCCAGGCGCAGATTATCAGCGGCTCGGCAACGGGCGCGACCACAGGTAACACGGTTTCCGTGACGATTGGCACGACCACCTATACCACGGTGCTGGATGCCAACGGCAACTGGAGCATCGGTGTGCCTGCCAGCGTGATATCCGCACTGGCGCAGGGCGATGTGACCATTACCGCCACGGTCACCGACTCCGCAGGCAACAGCGGCACAGCCTCGCACATCGTCAGCGTGGCGCTCGGTGCTCCGGTACTCGGCATTAACACTATCGCCGTCGACGACATCATCAATGCCACGGAGAAAGGCGCGGATCTGGCGATTTCCGGCAGCAGCAACCAGCCTGCGGGCACGCAGGTAACCGTGACGCTCAACGGGCAAAATTACACCACCACAGCCGATGCTTCCGGTAACTGGAGCGTGACCGTTCCGGCGTCCGCTGTGAGCGTGCTCGGTGAAGCCACTTACACGGTGACCGCCGCCGCTACTGACTCCGCTGGCAACAGCGGTTCCGCCAGCCATAACGTGCAGGTTAATACCGCGCTGCCGGGCGTCACCATTAACATTGTGGCAACGGACGATATTATTAACGCTGCCGAAGCAGGGGCAGATCAAACTATCAGCGGTCAGGTTACAGGCGCGGCGGCGGGCGACACGGTAACCGTCACGCTGGGTGGCGAGACTTACACGGCGACAGTGCAGGCCAATTTAAGCTGGAGTATTAATGTTCCGGCAGCCGCTTTACAGGCGTTGGGCAACGGCGAGTTGAGCATTTCGGCTTCGGTGACGAACAGCGTGGGCAATACTGGCAGCGGTACGCGTGACATTACCATTGACGCTAATCTCCCAGGTCTGCGGGTCGATACCGTCGCTGGCGATGATGTGGTGAATATCATCGAGCACGGTCAGGCACTGGTGGTAACCGGCAGCAGTTCTGGTCTGGCAGCGGGTGCCGTACTCACGGTTTCGATTAATAGCCAGAACTATAGCGCAACGGTTTTAGCCGATGGTTCATGGAGCGTCGGCGTTCCGGCGGTGGATGTCAGCGCCTGGCCTGCGGGGACGGTCACGATTACGGCGAGTGGTAGCACCACCGCCGGAAATCCGGTCAGCGTCACGCACCCGGTCACCGTCGATCTCACGGCGATTGCCGTCAGCATCAACGCCATTACCGCTGATGATGTGATTAACGCCGCCGAAAAAGGCGCGGCGTTAACGCTCTCCGGCAGCACGTCCGGCGTGGAGGCCGGGCAAACGGTCACCGTCACCTTTGGCGGCAAAAACTACACTGCAAGCGTCGCGGCGAATGGTTCGTGGAGCACCACGGTTCCGGCGGCGGATATGGCAGCCCTGCGTGATGGCGATGCCAGCGCACAGGCCAGCGTCAGCAATGTTAACGGCAACAGCGCCATCACTACCCACGCGTACAGCGTCGATGCCAGCGCGCCAACGGTGACCATCAACACTATTGCGGGCGACGACATTCTTAACGCCACCGAAGCCGGTACGGCGCTGACCATCACCGGCAGCAGCACGGCGGAAGCGGGGCAAACGGTGACCGTCACCCTCAATGGCGCAAACTATACCGGCACCGTACAAACGGACGGTAGCTGGAGCGTCAGCGTGCCGCCAGCAGCGTTAAGCGCCTTGACCGCCAGTAACTACACCGTCAGCGCGGCGGTGAGCGACAAAGCCGGAAACCCGGCCTCCGCTAACCATAACCTGACGGTGGATACTTCCGTTCCGGTTGTCACCATCAACACGGTGGCGGGTGATGATGTGATCAACGCGACTGAACACGCCCAGGCGCAGATTATCAGCGGCTCCGCCACGGGTGCGGCAACCGGTAGCACCGTCACGGTGACTATCGGCACCAATACCTTCACCACGGTGCTGGATGCCAGCGGTAACTGGAGCGTCGGCGTACCGGCAAGCGTTGTCTCGGCACTGGCGAACGGCACGGTGACCATCAACGCCAGCGTCACCGATGCCGGGGGCAACAGCGGCAGCGCCACGCATCAGGTGACGGTCAATACCGGCCTGCCAACCATTACCTTTAACGCCATCAGCGGCGATAACGTGCTGAATGCCGATGAAAAAGGTCAGCCGTTGACCATCAGCGGCAGTAGTACGGGGCTGGCGACCGGCGCACAGGTTACCGTCACGCTCAACGGTCATAACTACAGCGCCACCACCGACGCGGCGGGCAACTGGACGTTAACCGTACCGGTGAGCGATCTGGCGGCCTTAGGCCAGGCCAACTATACCGTCAGCGCCAGTGCTACCAGCGCGGAGGGTAACACCGCCAGCAGCCAGGCGAATTTACTGGTCGACAGCGGCCTGCCGGGCGTCACCATCAACACCGTGGCAGGCGACGATATTATCAACGCCGCTGAAGCGGGCGCCGATCAAACCATCAGCGGGGTGGTGACCCGCGCCGCCGCTGGCGATACGGTCACCGTCACGCTGGGCGGCAACACTTACACCACCACGGTACAGGGCAACTTAAGCTGGAGTATCAGCGTTCCGGCAGCCGATCTCCAGGCGTTGGGCAATGGCGATTTGACCATTAACGCTTCGGTGACCAACGCGAATGGCAATACGGGCAGCGGTACGCGGGATATCACCATTGACGCTAACCTGCCAGGGCTGCGCGTGGATACGGTGGCGGGCGATGATATTGTCAACAGCATTGAACACGGGCAGGCGCTGGTGATCACTGGTGGCAGTAGTGGCCTGAATGCAGGTGTGCCGTTGACGATCACGATCAACGGCACAGTTTATTCCGCCACGGTACAGGCGGACGGAAGCTGGAGCGTCGGCATTCCAGCGGCAAACGTCAGCGCCTGGCCTGCGGGGGCGTTAACCATTGACGTGACAGGCCAGAGCAGCGCCGGAAACCCGGTCAGCGTCAGCCATCCGTTCACCGTCGATTTAACGGCGGTGGCAATCAGCATCAACACCGTTGCCAGCGACGACGTAATTAATGCCGCTGAAAAAGGTGCCGATCTGACCCTTTCCGGCAGCACCAGCGGAATTGAAAGCGGGCAAACCGTCACCGTCACTTTTGGCGGCAAAACCTACACTGCAAGCGTCGCCGCCAACGGGAACTGGAGTGTGAACGTTCCGGCGGCGGATCTGGCAACCTTGCCAGACGGCGCGGCAAACGTGCAGGCCAGCGTCAGCAGCGCGAGTGGCAATAACGCTTCGGCAACCCATGCGTACAGCGTCGATGCCAGCGCGCCAACGCTCACCATAAACACCATAGCCAGCGACGATATCCTGAACGCCATGGAGGCCGGAAGCCCACTCACCCTCAGCGGCACCAGCACCGCCGAAACCGGGCAGACGGTGACCGTCACCCTTAACGGCGCAACCTACACCGGTAATGTACAGGCGGACGGTAGCTGGAGTGTCAGTGTTCCTACTTCAGCCTTAGGCGCGCTGACCGCAAGCAATTACACCGTCAGCGCCACGGTCAACGACAAAGCGGGCAACCCCGGCAGCGCCAGCCATAATCTGGCAGTAGACACCACCGCGCCGGTTCTCACCATTAACACCGTGGCGGGCGATGACATCATCAACGACGCCGAACACGCCCAGGCGCTGGTGATCTCCGGCACCAGCAGCGGCGGGGAAGCGGGCGATGTGGTGAGCGTTGTGCTCAACGGCAAAACCTACACCACCACGTTGGACGCCTCCGGTAACTGGAGCGTCGGAGTACCGGCGGCGGATGTGACGGCGCTGGGTAGCGGTGCGCAGACGATCACTGCCAGCGTCAGCGATCGGGCAGGCAACAGCGATGACGCCAGCCGCACCGTTACCGTCAGCCTCACTGCGCCAGTGATTGGTATCAACACCATCGCGGGCGATGACGTGATCAACGCGACGGAAAAAGGATCTGATCTGGCGCTTTCCGGCACCAGCGATCAGCCTGCGGGTACGGCGATCACCGTGACGCTGAACGGACAAAACTACAGCGCCACCACCGACGCCTCCGGCAACTGGAGCGTTACCGTTCCTGCCTCGGCGGTCAGTGCGCTGGGTGAGGCGACCTACAGCGTGACGGCGAGCGTCACCAACGCTCAGGGCAACAGCAGCACCGCCAGCCATAACGTACAGGTCAATACCGCGCTGCCGGGCGTCACGATCAATCCGGTGGCGACGGACGATATTATCAACGCCGCTGAAGCCGGCAGCGCACAAACCATCAGCGGCCAGGTCACCGGGGCGGCGGCGGGCAGCACCGTCACCGTTGAACTGGGCGGTAAAACTTACACCGCCATCGTCCAGCCAGATTTAAGCTGGAATGTGAGCGTACCTGCCGCCGACTGGCAGGCGTTGGGTAACGGTGAGTTAACGGTTAACGCCTCGGTGACCAGCGCCGTTGGCAACATCGGTAGCGGCACGCGCGATATCACCATCGATGCCAGTCTGCCAGGTCTGCGGGTGGATACCGTTGCGGGCGATGATGTGGTCAATATCATCGAACACGCTCAGGCGCAGGTGATTACCGGCAGCAGTTCCGGCTTTGCGGCAGGCACGGCGTTGACGGTGGTGATAAATAACCAAACTTACGCCGCCACGGTGCTGGCGAACGGCACCTGGAGCGTCGGCGTTCCGGCGGCGGATGTCAGCAACTGGCCTGCGGGAACGCTGAATATTACCGTTAGCGGGGCGAACAGTGCCGGAACGCAAACCAGTATTACCCATCCGCTGACCGTTGATCTCACCGCCGTCGCCATCAGCATGAACAGCATCACCAGCGATGATGTGATTAATGCCGTTGAAAAAGGTGCAGCGTTAACGCTCTCCGGCAGCACATCCGGCGTCGAAGCGGGGCAAACCGTCACCTTTGGCGGTAAAACCTACACCACCACGGTGGCGGCAAACGGTAGCTGGAGCACCACCGTTCCGGCAGCGGATATGGCGGCTCTGCGTGATGGCGATGCCAGCGCCCAGGTGCGGGTGACAAACGTTAACGGCAACAGCGCCACGGCAACGCATGAATACAGCGTCGATAGCGCCGCGCCAACGGTGACCATCAACACCATTGCCAGCGATAACATCATCAACGCCAGCGAAGCGGCAGCGGGCGTAACGGTATCCGGCACCAGCACGGCGGAAGCGGGGCAAACGCTGACCGTCACGTTTAACGGCAGTAACTACCAGACCACGGTGCAGGCAGACGGGAGCTGGAGCTTAACGCTGCCTGCCGGCGACTTAACCGCGCTTGCCAATAATGGCTACACCCTGACCGCTACGGTCAGCGATCTGGCGGGTAACCCTGGCAGCGCCAGCAAAGGCGTGACCGTCGATACCACCGCGCCAGTGATCAGTTTTAACACCGTGGCGGGCGATGATGTGATTAACAACGTCGAACACACCCAGGCGCAGATTATCAGCGGCACCGCCACGGGCGCGGTAGCTGGCGACCGCCTGGTGGTGACCATCGCCGGGCAGCAGTATGTCACCAGCACCGATGCCAGCGGCAACTGGAGCGTCGGCGTGCCTGCCAGCGTGATTTCCGGCCTTACGGATGGCACGGTGACTATCAGCGCCACCATCACCGATAGCGCAGGCAACAGCAGCACCCAAACGCATAACGTGCAGGTCAATACGGCGGCGGTATCGCTCTCGGTCAGCACCATCAGCGGCGATAACCTCATTAACGCCGCCGAAGCAGGCAGTGCGCTGACCCTTAGCGGCACCGGCACCAATTTTGCGACAGGCACAGTGGTGACCGTGTTGCTTAACGGCAAAGGCTACAGCGCCACCATTCAAAGCAACGGGAGCTGGAGCGTGAATGTGCCAGCGGCAGACGTTGCGGCGCTTGCGGATGGCACCAGCTATACGGTTAGCGCCTCCGCTCAGGACAGCGCCGGAAACAGCGCCACGGCCTCGCGCAGCGTGGCGGTGGATCTCACCGCACCGGTTATCAGCATCAACACCGTTTCAACTGACGACCGACTCAACGCCGCCGAACAACAGCAGCCGTTAACCCTTAATGGATCGACCAGCGCGGAAGTGGGGCAGACGGTCACCGTGACCTTTGGCGGCAAAACCTATACCGCCACGGTAGCCGCCAATGGCACCTGGGCGCTGAACGTACCTGCGGCGGATCTGGCAACGCTCGGGCAGGGCGCGCAGACCATCACCGCCAGCGTGAACGATCGAGCGGGCAACCCCGGTCAAACCACGCACGCCCTGACCGTTGACACTGCTGCGCCGACGGTCACCATCGCCACCGTGGCGGGCGACGATATTATCAACAACGTCGAGCAGCTTGCCGGGCAGACCATCAGCGGCACCACCACCGCCGAAGTGGGACAGACGGTAACCGTCACCTTTAACGGTCAGAGCTGGAGCGCAACGGTTGGCAGCGGCGGAAACTGGTCGGTATTTATTCCGGCGCAGCAGTTTGCCGGATTAAGCGACGGCAGCTACACCATCAGCGCGTCGGTCAGCGATCAGGCCGGAAACCCCGGCAGCGCCAGCCGTGGCGTCACGTTGAACGGCGACGTCCCCACCGTCACCATCAACACCTTTGCGGGCGATGATGTGGTGAACGCGGCGGAACACGGTTCGTCTCTGGTTATCAGCGGCACCACCACCGCGCCGGTCGGCCAGACGCTGACTCTTACCTTAAACGGCAAAACCTACACCACCACGGTGCAGACCGGCGGTAGCTGGAGCTACACTCTCGCCAGCGCCGATGTCACCGCGCTGGCGGATGGCAACGCCTATGTGATTAACGCCTCGGTCACTAACGCCATTGGCAACACCGGCAGCAGCAATCACACTATCACCGTCGATCTCAGCGCCCCGGCGATGGGGATTAATATCGATTCCCTGCAAGCCGACACCGGCCTTAGCGCCAGCGACTTTATCACCAGCGTCAGCCCGGTGGTGGTCAATGGCTCACTCACCGCCGCGCTTGCCAGTAACGAGACGGCGCAAATCAGTATCGACGGCGGCGCAACCTGGAGCACGCTCACCGTGACCGGCACGACCTGGCGCTATAACGACAGCCGCACGCTGACTGATGGCAACTATCTCTATCAGGTGCGGGTGATTGATGCGGCGGGCAACGTCGGCGCGACTGACAGCCAGAACGTGGTGATCGACACCATCGCGCCAGATCCAGCGGTGAAAACCATCGCCATCAGCGCGATCACCACCGATACTGGATTGATCACTAACGATTTTATCACCAGCGACACGACGCTGGCGGTGAGCGGCACGCTGGGCGCGGCGCTTTCTGCCGGCGAGTTCGCGCAAATCAGTATCGATGGCGGCACCACCTGGCAGAATCTTTCGGTAAGCGGTTTGACCTGGACGTACCTTGATGGGCGCACGCTGACTGACGGCAACTACAACTATCAGGTGCGGGTTATCGACACCGCCGGAAATATCGGCGCGACCGCCAGCCAGATTGTCACCGTTGACACCAGCGCGCCGCTGGCGAGCAAAACCATCGTCATTGCGGGCATTAGCGATGACACCGGCTTAAGCAGCAGCGATTTTGTTACTCGCGACACGACGCTGACCGTGCGCGGTACACTCGGCGCGGCGCTGGCGGCAGATGAACGGGCACAAATCAGCCTCGACGGCGGTGTTACCTGGACTACGTTAACCGTTATCGGCACCAGCTGGAGCTATGCCGATGGTCGCACACTGACCGACGGCACCTGGAACTACACGGTGCGGGTGGTGGATCTGGCGGGGAACGTCGGGCAGACCGCGACGCAAAACGTGGTGGTCGATACCACCAGCCCGGAAGCGGCGAAAAGCATCACCATTACCGGTATCAGCGATGACACCGGAGCCAGCAGCAGCGACTTTATTACCAGCGATACTACGCTTACCGTGCGCGGCGTGCTGGGCGCGGCGCTCGGCGCTAACGAATTCGCGCAAATCAGTACCGACAACGGCGCAACCTGGGTGAACGTGACGCTGGCGGCAGACGGCCTTAACTGGACATACGCTGATGGGCGCACGTTGACTAACGGCACGACAACCTGGCTGGTGCGGGTGGTCGATCTGGCGGGCAACGTTGGTGCCACCGGCAGCCAGTCGGCGCAGATTGATACCGTTAACCCGGCGCAGGTGTTGACCATCGCCAGCATCAGCACCGACACGGGGAGCTCGGCAACTGACTTTATCACCAGCGATACCTCGCTCACGCTAACCGGTTCGCTGGGAGCGGGGCTTGCCAGCGGCGAAGTAGCGCAGATTAGCCTTGATGGCGGCGCGACCTGGACTACGCTCACCACCAACGGCACGCAGTGGACTTACACCGACAGCCGCACATTGACCGACGGCAGCTACGTTTATCAGGTGCGGGTGCTGGATCTGGCGGGAAATACCGGCCCGGTGGTGTCGAAAACGGTGGTGGTCGATACGATTAACCCCACCGCCACACCAACCATTGTGTCGTATACCGATGATGTCGGGCAGCGGCAGGGGACGTTAAGCAGTGCGCAGGCTACCGACGACACCACGCCGCTGCTGAACGGTGTGCTCTCCGGCCCGCTGGCCAGCGGCGAAGTGGTTTACCTCTACCGTAATGGCCTGCTGTTAGGCGCGGTGACGATGGTCGGCGCACTGAACTGGACCTACAGCGACAGTGGTCTGGTCAGCGGTGCCTATACCTACAGCGCGCGGGTAGTGGATCTGGCGGGGAATATCACCTCCTCCAGTGATTTTATCCTGACAGTCGATACCTCTATTCCGACGACGCTGGCGCAAATCACCAGCCAGACCACGCGTGACACCACGCCAATTATCAGCGGCGTAATCACCGCTGCGCTTGCCAGTGGGCAGTACGTCGAAGTGGTGATCAACGGCAAAACCTACACCTCACAGCCGGGCGGTGCGGTAGTGGTCGATCCGGCGCACAATACCTGGTATGTGCAACTGCCGGATACCGACGCGCTGGCAGCGTCCGCAACTGCTTATAACGTCACCGCGCAGGTGAAAAGCTCGGCGGGCAACGGCAACACCGCCAACGTCAGCAATGGCACGGTGACAGTCAACGCGGCAATTGATTACACGCCAGCCTGGACGACCGCCAATAAAACAACGGCCTGGGGGCTGACCTACGGCCTCGACACGCACGGAATGTGGACGGTGCTGGCTAACCAGCAGGTGATGCAATCTACCGACCCGCTTACCTGGTCGAAGACCGCCCTGACGCTGTATCAGAGCGGCAACAACTACGCCACCAGTTCCATTGCCGATTACGACCGTAACGGTACGGGCGATCTGTTTATTACCCGTGATGATTACGGCACGGGCTATATCAACGGCTTTACCAATAACGGCGACGGCACGTTTTCCAGTGCCATTCTGGTCGCCGTTGGCACTCTGACGTGGTATGGCTCGGTAGTGGCGTTTGATAAAGAGGGCGACGGCTATCTTGATTTCTGGATTGGCGACGCCGGGGGGCCAGACTCCAATACCTTCCTGTGGAATAACGCGGGCACCCTGGTAGGCAACTCCACCGTTGCCAACAACGGCGGGAGCGCCACGGTCGGCGGGGTAGTAAACGGCTATCTTTCACTTAACGAAGGTTCCGGCGTCGATCTGAACAATGACGGCAGGGTAGACCTGGTTCAGCACACCTTTAACCTGAACAACTATTACACGCTCTCTTCGCTCATCAGCCAGGGCAACGGCACGTTTGTCTGGGGGCAGAACACCATCAATACCTTCCTCAGCACGGCGGGCAGCGGCGGCAACTCGACGTCTGTCTCCATGACCTGGGCGGATTTCGATGGCGACGGCGATATGGATCTCTTCCTGCCCGCCAGCCAGGGAAGAGCTAACTACGGCTCCCTGTTATTCAACACCAACGGCGTGCTGGGAAATCCGGTGGCGGTGGGGGCAACGGCAACCACCTACGCCAGCCAGTTTAGCCTGGCGGTGGACTGGAACCACGACGGTCTGATGGATATCGCCCGTATTGCCCAGACCGGACAATCCTACCTTTACACCAACGTTGGCGGAGCCAGCAACTGGACGCAGTCGGTACTCGGCGGCAGCCAGAGCGGCACCACCAGCGGCGTGGCGGCAATGGACTACGACTGGGACGGCGCGGTGGATGTACTGGTGACCAAACAGTCGGGCAGCGTGTTCCTGATCCGCAACACCAACACGGTGAGCTACGGCACTTCGCTGCACCTGCGCATTACCGATCCCAACGGCATTAACGTCTATTACGGCAATACCGTAAAACTGTACAACTCGGCGGGAGTGCTGGTCGCCACGCAAATCATCAACCCGCAGTCGGGGATGGGGGTTAACGACACCTCGGCGCTGGTCAACTTCTACGGGCTGAATGCCGGGGAAACCTACAACGCGGTGCTGATCAAATCCACCGGCACCACAGCCAGCAATATCGACCAGACGGTCAACACCAGCTGGGGCGGCTTACAGGCCACCGATGCCACCCACGCTTACGATCTCAGCGCCGAAGCGGGTACCGCGAGCAACAACGGCAAGTTCGTCGGCACCGGTTATAACGACACCTTCTTTGCCACCGCAGGCACCGATACCTACGACGGTTCCGGCGGCTGGGTGTACAGCTCCGGCACCGGAACGTGGCTTGCGAACGGCGGTATGGACGTGGTTGATTTCCGGCTTTCGACGGTGGGCGTGACCGCTAACTTAAGCAGCACCGCCGCCCAGGCTACTGGCTTTAACACCTCGACATTTACCAATATCGAAGGCATTTCCGGCTCGAATTTTAACGACACTCTGACCGGCAGCAGCGGCGATAACCAACTGGAAGGGCGCGGCGGCAACGACACCCTTAACATCGGAAACGGCGGTCACGATACCTTGCTCTATAAACTGCTCAACGCCAGTGACGCTACCGGCGGCAACGGCTCAGACGTGGTGAATGGCTTTACGGTAGGGACATGGGAAGGCACCGCCGACACCGATCGCATTGATATCCGCGAGTTGTTACAGGGCAGCGGCTACACCGGCAACGGCAAAGCCAGCTACGTCAACGGCGTGGCAACGCTGGATGCGCAGGCCGGGAACATCGGTGATTTTGTCAAAGTCACCCAGAGCGGCAGCGACACCATCGTGCAGATCGACCGCGACGGCACGGGCAGCGGCTTTGCGACAGCTAACGTGGTCACGCTGACGGGCGTGCATACCGACCTCGCCACCTTACTGGCGAATCATCAGTTGATGGTGGTGTAGATAATGAAAAAAAATGCCCAGTCCGTGGAAGCCTGGCTGGAGGCGATGATCGCCGTGGCGCGCTATTATCGGCTCGATTTTTCTCAGGAGAATGTGCGCGCAACCGTCAACTGGGAGCGCGACAGTAAGCGGGAGGAGTTACTCACCGACATGGCGCGGCAGTTGGGAATGGGGCTGCGGCTGGTCGAGTTCTCCGCCGATTCGCTTAACCCCTGGCGACTGCCGCTGATCGCAGTGTTTGATAATCAGCAGATTGGCGTTATCACCCGCCGCGACAATCACGACAATATCAGCATTCAGTTCAGCGGTGACGAAGGGCTGGAAACTACGCTTAACGTCGCGGATGTTGAAGATAACATCGTCGAACTGGCGCTACTGCGCCCGCTCAGCGCCATTCCCGATGCGCGGGTGGATGACTATATTCGCCCGTATCAGGCGAACTGGTTCTGGAATCTCTCGCTGAAAGACTGGCGGCGCTATGGCGATATTATGCTGGCCTCGCTGGTGGCGAACGTGCTGGCGCTGGCGGCGATGATTTTTTCGATGCAGGTTTACGACCGCGTCGTTCCGGCGCAGTCCTACCCGACGCTGTGGGTACTGTTCGCCGGGGTGATGATGGCGATCCTGTTTGAGTTCTGTATGCGCATGGTGCGCACACATCTTTCCGATGTGATTGGTAAACGGGCGGATTTACGCATTTCGGATCGCGTTTTTGGTCATGCGTTACGGCTGAAAAATAACGTGCGCTCGAAATCCACCGGGTCGTTTATCTCGCAGATCCGCGAACTGGAATCGGTGCGGGAGCTTATTACTTCCACCACCATCGGCGCGGTGGCGGATCTGCCGTTCTTCCTGCTGTTTGTCTTTATTTTGTGGATGATCGGCGGCTGGCTGGTGCTGGTTGTTTTGCTGGCGCTGCCGTTGCTGGTGATCCCCGGCCTGCTGGTGCAACGCCCGCTGGCGCGGCTGGCGAACGAAGGGATGCGCGAGTCGGCGGTACGCAACGCGACGCTGGTGGAAGCCGTGCAGTCGATTGAAGACATTAAACTGCTGCGCGCCGAACAGCGTTTCCAGAATCAGTGGAATCACACCAACGACGTGGCGTCCTCCATCAGCATGAAGCAACGCTTTCTCACCGGGCTGCTGCTCACCTGGACCCAGGAAGTGCAATCCATCGTCTATGTGGTGGTGCTGCTGGTGGGCTGTTTTATGGTGATGAACGGTGACATGACCACCGGCGCACTGGTCGGGACGACGATCCTGGCTTCGCGCACCATTGCGCCGCTGTCGCAGATTTCCGGCGTACTCTCGCGCTGGCAGCAGGCGAAAGTGGCGCGTAATGGCCTTGATGAACTGATGAAGCGCCCGGTGGATCAGCCCGAGCACGGCAAACTGGTGCATAAAGCGGTACTGCACGGTAATTATCAGTTCAGCAACGCGGTGTTTTATTACGACGAAGAAGAGAAGATTGCCGATGTGGCGATTGGCAAACTCAACATTCAGGCGGGTGAGAAAATCGCCATTCTTGGGCGCAACGGCGCGGGTAAATCAACGCTACTGCAAATGCTCGCCGGAATGCGTATCGCCCAGCAGGGGCAGGTGCTGCTGGATAACATCAGCATCGGGCAACTTGATCCGGCAGATCTGCGCCGCGACATGGGGCTGCTCAGCCAGACCGGACGACTGTTTTTTGGTTCGCTGCGGGAAAACCTCACCATGGGAATGCCGGAGGCCAGTGATGAAGATATCGAACGCGCATTAACCCTCAGCGGGGCGCTGCCCTTTGTGCAGAAGCAGAAAAACGGCCTCAACTACATGATTCAGGAAGGGGGATTTGGCCTCTCTGGTGGTCAGCGGCAAACGCTGCTGCTGGCGCGGCTGCTCATCTCTCAACCCAATATCGTGCTGCTCGATGAACCCAGCGCCTCGCTGGACGAAATGGCGGAAGCGTATTTAATCGAACAACTGAAACAGTGGATTGGGCATCGCACGCTGGTCATCGCCACTCACCGCACGGCGATGCTGCAACTGGTGGACAGGATAATCGTGATGGATCAGGGGCGGATTGTGATGGACGGCGCGAAAGAGACTATTTTGCGTGAACAGGGCGAACCCACGGCGCGACGCGTGGTGTTGCAGGAGAAGAATAAGGGGTCTGCCGCATGAACGGACAACTGCAATACAACCGTGGCCTGACTGAACCTCGCCTGCCGCGTTCGGCGCTGGCGGTACGCGTGACTGCCGTAATGCTGCTCTGTTTTCTCGGCTGGGCGTGGTACTTCCAGCTTGATGAAGTCACCACCGGCAGCGGCACGGTAGAACCCTCCGGGCGCGAACAGGTGGTGCAGTCGCTGGAAGGCGGAATTCTGTATCATCTCGACGTCAAGGTTGGCGATATTGTTGAACAGGGCCAGCCGCTGGCGCAGCTTAACCGCACCAAAACGGAATCCGACGTCCAGGAAGCGATGTCGCGGCTGTACGCGGCGCTGGCAACCTCGGCGCGGCTGCGGGCGGAAGTGAGTAATAAACCGCTGGTCTTCCCTGACGAACTGAATAAATTCCCCGAACTTATCGAGTCGGAAACGGCGTTGTACAACACTCGCCGCGACGGGTTGAACAAAGCCACCACCGGGCTGACGCAGGGGATTAGCCTGGTCAACCGTGAACTGGCGATGACCCAGCCGCTGGTGAAACAAGGGGCTGCGAGCAGCGTCGAAGTGCTGCGCCTGCAACGCCAGGCCAATGAACTGGAAAACAAACTTAGCGACGTGCGCACGCAATACTACGTACAGGCGCGGGAAGAGTTAGCGAAAGCCAATGCGGAAGTGGAAACCCAGCGTTCGGTGATCCGTGGGCGTGAAGACTCCCTCACCAGGCTCAACTTTACTGCGCCAGTTCGTGGCATTGTTCAGGATATTGATGTCACCACGGTTGGCGGCGTCATTGCCCCCGGTGGTAAACTGATGACCATTGTGCCGCTGGATGAGCAATTGCTGATTGAGGCAAAAATCTCCCCGCGCGATGTGGCGTTTATCCATCCTGGGCAAAAATCGCTGGTGAAAATAACCGCTTACGATTACTCCATTTATGGCGGTCTGCCGGGAGAAGTGGCGGTGATTTCACCGGATACCGTGCAGGATGAAGTGCGGCGCGATGTTTATTACTATCGGGTGTACATTCGCACTTTCAGCAACCATCTGGAAAACAAAAGCAAACAGCAGTTTCCGATATTTCCCGGTATGGTGGCGACGGTCGATATCCGCACCGGCAAAAAGAGCGTGCTGGATTATCTGTTGAAACCCTTTAACAAAGCACAGGAGGCGTTGCGCGAACGATGAACATTAGCGATGTAGCAAAAATTACCGGCCTGACCAGCAAAGCCATTCGCTTCTATGAAGAGAAGGGGCTGGTGACACCACCGATGCGCAGCGAAAATGGTTATCGCACCTACACGCAGCAGCATCTCAACGAACTGACCTTACTGCGCCAGGCGCGCCAGGTGGGCTTTAACCTGGAAGAGAGCGGCGAGCTGGTGAATCTGTTTAACGACCCGCAGCGCCACAGTGCTGATGTAAAACGGCGCACGCTGGAGAAGGTGGCGGAGATCGAGCGACATATCGAAGAACTGCAATCCATGCGCGACCAGTTACTGGCGCTGGCGAATGCCTGCCCCGGCGATGACAGCGCCGACTGCCCGATTATCGAAAATCTCTCCGGCTGCTGTCATCATCGGGCGGGGTGAAAAATCAGTTAATCCCCGTTTGCACCGAAAGAATATGCTGCAAACTTTCTACCATAATGCGTCCCGTCTGAAATAAGCCTTCCTGTATTGCGTTGCTGGCATTAACCGCGTGAACCAGGGAGGCTAATAATACTACTTGCAAGAAGGCAAAAATAAACGCACCGATAATCAGAATATGTGTCAGGGATATTTTCTTTTCATCCTTCATTTTAAATAGCCCACAAACTGGCCTTCCTTCATTAATGCGACTTTTCCTGTGTGATGATAAACAATCACGTTATACAGGCCCGACTGATAAACTGTGGCATCGGCATTATCTTCATCAATCGCACATAATGAATCATTGAGATAAGCAAAGTTCTTACTGCTCATTCTAAAGGTCATGCCAAATCCTTTATAAATGGCTTTCTTTGTCGCCTGGGCATGTTGTGCGGCTTCTGCATTTTTAAATGCCTGCGCTTCGGATGCACTTAAAATAGCCGCCTGACGCTGTTGTTCGGCAAGATAACAGGTGTCATGAGATACGCCTTGCGCCTGGCAGTCTGCAATGCGAGACGCGGGAGAGCTACAACCAGCCAGCATGATTAACGCCAGCAGGGAAATCGATTTAACGGTGCTATTCATCATTGTTAACCTTAAATAATATGAGAATTAATGAAGAGGTGATATTAGGCAAACGTCCTTGCTCTAATTTATTCAATAGTTCTGTTTTTTATTGGTATTTATAAGGTGTCTGGTAAAATTTTAGAACGAATATCCCACACCGACACCCGCACCGAAATCAGATTGCGTATCCGCAGAAACACCCGCTTTAAGCACTGTATGCGTTCCGGCATTAAAAGACGTGCCGACAGACACCGCCGATTCACCATTAAACGTTCCCGCGCCCGCAGACACCATCATTAAATCACCGGTTTTTACCTGCGGCTGTGAGGCAATGGCAATAGCTGACGCAATCCCCGCATTGGCATCTTTACGGTTGTCTTCAACTTCGTTTTTCAGTGAGCTGAAATGGTTATTGAGCGTATTAATTTGCTGGCTGTTATCCGCTACTCGTTTTTGCGTGGTTGATAACTGCTGATGTGTATCGGTGGAATCCTGCACCAGATTTTGAATTTGTTCACCGTAATGAACGCTATCAATCTGTTGTTGTGCCGCCAGCTTACTTACCGCAGTGTTGGTTTTTGTTATATCGCCATGAATTTCTTCCAGTTCTTTTGATTGGTTCTCGGTGGCAACACTTTGAGATACCGTCGTCATGGTAGAAGAAAGAGCGTCAATTTTTTTCCCTTGCTCCGCAGAAGCGCGCGTGCTGGCTTCATTTTCCGCAGCCAGTTTAGCGTTGACCATACTCTGATAACGGGCGGCGGTCTGAACATCACCGATGGCAGCGACCGTTTTTTGTGTGGCTTCGAGCTGTACCTGTTGTTCCGTAATCTGCGTTTGCTGGGTTTCGGCTTGTGATTGCTGCGCATTGTCGGCGGCAGCCTGACGGGCATTAACCATGCTTTGATAACGGACGGCGGTCTGAACATCACCGGTAGCGGCGACTGTTTTTTGCGTAGCTTCGATTTGCTTTTGTTGTTCGGTAATCTGCGTTTGTTGGGCTTCGGCTTGTTGCTGCTGTGCGTTATCCGCAGCCTCCTGACGGGCGTTGACCATACTCTGATAACGCGCTGCGTTCTGGACATCACCGGTAGCAGCAACCGTTTTTTGCGTATCGTTAATTTGGTCTTGTTGAGCTCTAAGAATGTTCTTCTGTTCGATAATGTCGTCAGTATTTTTATGAATAGCCGCTTTGCTGGCGTCAATCTCGGTTTGCGCTGACGTAATGGCCTGGTTCGCTTCATTGGCGGTCGACACTGCTGTGTTAGCGGTGGTTTGCGCATTCTGGATGGCGGTATCCTGTGCCGCATCGCGGTCTGCCTGGGTCTGTTCCGGGTAGATATTGTCGCCCGTCTCTGGAGACATATACCCATGCGAAAACAGGTAGTCTTGCGCGGCTTCTGTATTTCCAGTACGAATCATGAAGCGTCCAATTTTCTGGTCAACTTCTTCATGTGACATCCCTGGTTGGATTGCCTCCAGTTCTGTCGCTGCCGCCTCAATCGTATCACCCGCAAAGGCAGATGGACTTACAGCAGTAGCAATAACGACAGCCAGTAAAGATATCTTTACAGTTTTCATTCATTTTTTCTCAATCAAAGTAAGTCGCATTTATGTTTCTTATAGCAACATTAATTGTTGTTATAAGAAATATTATGCGTTTCGCATTGATCGAAATCTACGCTGGCATTTGTGTGATGTAAAGCGCGTTTTTATACGATGTAAGCGTAAACACCGACTAATAGAAACTAAAAAGGTTTCCATTAGAAATAAAATGGAAAATCATTTTGTGCTATTTCTCAGTAACAAACCGTAAAGACTTGTTTTGATAAGCGAAATAAATGCTGTTTCTGCACTAAACGTGATGCTGTTGCTGATGTATGTTAGAATGCGTTTCTTTGATAAATCTCAATTTTTAAGAGGTTTACACCAGGCAGGAAAATTAAATGAATGAATTTGAGAAGATTTTTAATGAAATGAATCTGGACAGGGCGTTACTCCCTATCCTTTTTCGTTCGAATCGCTCCACGGTGTGGAAGTATTTAAGCGGCGATAGTACGGCTCCTGCCTCTGCCATGTCGCTGATCATGCTGTTGCAGTTGATCCAGAAGAGAAACCCCGATTTGTTAGCCGAATGGTTAACGCTTTCTGATTTCACCATTCCGCCAGAAGTTTACCTGGATCAGCCCGATTACTGGAAAGGGTGGGTGTATACCCAACATAAGGTCAATAAAAACGTCCTGGAATATTTAAAAAAACATTATCCGGATGAAGACCAGAAAAGTATGGGTAAAACCACAGAAGAGTAAATTGCCATTCCCCGCCCACATGCCGGATGCGGCGTAAACGCCTTATCCG